>NZKH01000015.1 GCA_002692465.1 Methanobacteriota archaeon
TGGTCTAATGAAATGTTAATTGTTGATGAAAATGAAAATGTATCATTTTTAGGAGTAATTCCTTATTTATTTGGTACAAGTGAGGGCTTGAAATTATCATATGCAGGAGATGTTGGGGATTTACCTAAACTCTTTGATCAACCAGGTACTGATGAACTATTTTTTGTATCATTGAATATGACAGATGCAGAAGAAATCGCAGGCTCAACTTCTGGAGAAAGAACGTCTGTAGTAATTACTGGATTTGATTTAGGTAATGAAACGAAATTTTCTCAATTAGAACTCGAATTTATTGATTGGATGGATGACAAAGCAAAAGCTGGTTTGTATGATGTTTCAGTTAGGGATATTAAAACTTCAATAATTGAGTCATCTGAATCTGCTTCAGAAAATGTAGCTGGTTTCTTTTTAGTGTTTGGATCATTTACTGTTGTTGCTGGTATACTTTTAGTAATCAATATTTTTGTTATGTTAGCTGAAGAACGTAAAAGTTCGATGGGCATGTTACGTGCTCTTGGTATGCAGCGCCCTGAAATGAGAGCAATGTTTGTGTTTGAAGGGTCTTTATTATCGATTATATCGAGTGCAATTGGTTCTTTAGTTGGTATTTTTGTAGCATTTTTGATTTCTTTAGGATTTAAGATTACTTTTTCTTCATTAAATAGTGATTTCGTGTTTTATTGGTCATATTCAAGCCTTATTGCAGGTTTCGCTATTGGTTTTATTATTACATGGGTTACATTATGGTTGACTTCATGGAGAAACTCAAGATTAAATGTTGTAGCGGCATTAAGGGATTTACCTACTAATAACAATTCTACTTTTTCTTGGTTGTGGATTTTAGTTAGTCTTGGTTTATTCTCTGGATCAATTTTCTTCGGAATTTTATTGTTTATTTTAGATTCGGAAAGTGAGATGTTACATGCAAGTTGGATGATGGTAGGTTATCTAACAATTTTAGGCACGATGCCAATACTTGGAATCCTGCTTCATTATTTTGTTAAACCTAGATTTAAAATATTTAATTTTAATTTTTCAAGAGATTCTATTTTACCAAAAGTGTTGATGACAATTTGTGCAGTTTCTTTACTTTTATGGACAAGTATTCCTGAAAGCATAGATACAGTTAGGGGAAGTTATGAAGAAACTAGATATTCATTTATTCCGTTAGGAATATTTAGTGTTGCTGCTGGTGTTTTAATATTAACAAGTATAGCACCAATGATTGCTAGAATTCTTGGTCGTTCAGGAATTTTAGTCAAACAGTTTGGTCCTGTTATCTCAACTGCTTTGGCATATCCATTATCCAAACCTTTACGAAGTTCTTTGGTCGTGGGAATGTTTTCATTAACAATTTTTTCTGTGGTTGTATTGGCGGGTTTTTCAGCACAATTTGAGACATATTCTAACTCCTTTGTAGATGATGCTCAGGGAGAATTTGAATTATTGGGTACAGGTAGTTTAGAAAGGCCCTTGGATTTAGAGTCTGATGTTGAAAATTGGCCTTGGCCAGAAAATCATTCAGGAAATGAATTCGATGCAATTTCTTTATTGCATTTTAATTATGTAAGAATAAGTGATCAGGTAGATGAACAATCAACATATAAGGAATTAAAAAATAATGCAAGTAGGTATTACATTAGAGGGATTGATGAAAATTTTGCTAATCATGGAGGACTTCCATTGGTTGCCTGGGATGAATCACTTGCAAAATCAGAGAAAGAAATCTGGCAATTAGTTTCAGAAAATGAGATTTTTGTTATTGTGGATTCAGCATTTGCAATGACATATAATATGGATGAAAATGAAAATGGGATACAATTAGGAGATGTATTGGTTCTGCATAATTATAACAACATGGCAATAGAAAAAGAAGTAATTGTAGTTGGTGTTTTGAAAGAAGGCTCTTTATTGTCTTTAGGTGGGATTTTCGCTCAAGATGATTTGGCAATACAATATTTTGGAGCAGAGCCAACAAGAATTATGTTTAGTATTCCAGATGATAAAACAATAGATGAAATGAAGGATTTATCAAAAGAATTAGAGACAAGTTTTGTAGATTATGGCATGCAAGTTTATGTTATCGAAGAAGAAGTAATTGAAATCCAATCATTAATATTTGCAATTTTTTCAATTTTCAAAGCTTTTCTTGCTTTAGGGTTAATTGTAGGAATTGCGGGTTTAGGAGTAGTTACTATGCGTTCAGTTAGTGAAAGACAACATCAAACAGGAGTTCTTAGGGCATTAGGGTTTGAAAAAAGGATGATCTTATTTGGATATTTATTAGAATTAACCTGGATAAGTCTACTTGGAATGATAAACGGAGTTTTGATTGCAATTTTATTCCATTATCAATTATACCGTGTGTTTTGGTCTGAACAGGGTGCAATATTTACTATGCCTTGGGCTGAAATAAGTCTATTTGTATTTGGAGCATTCCTGCTAGTATTGTTATTTACGGCATTGCCAATAAGAAAGGCTTCTCAAATTCATCCAGCAGAAGCATTGAGGCAAATTGTCTAATTTTATGTTATTTTTAGGATTTAAATCTGATATGTGAAGCCCAAGGAATTAAATTCCTTGATGGACTCGACTATGTCTACAGAGGTAGTTCAAGTGAGATTAATGCCCCCCTTGATGATATTAACAATGTTGTTGTTGTGTCCGTTATTAGCAACGGTTCCAACTCCCGAATTAAATGAAAAAATAGACCCTATGATGGTGGAAACTACGGAGTATGAAGTGGCTTTTTTAACCATTTTAGATCCTGCTGAAAACCATACTTACAGGTCAGGAGAACCTGTCGGTTTGAGGGTTTTGGTAGCTAATTTAGGAACTCAGGAAATTACAGATTTACAAATCGAAGTTGGATTGTGGAAATCTGAAGTTGTTGAAGGGCAAAGTCTTGAAGATTCATGGCAATTACAACAAACATGGACTGAAATTGCAGTTTGTGCTGATTGTTTTGAAACAGAGATAGCTTCAGCATCATTACTTGGAGGTTCAGGTTATGATTTATTCAACGTACAGTGGTTAGCTCAGTCTGGACATTACCGTTTTATTGTAAACATTGTAAGTTCTCAAGATACTGATCCTACAAATAATCAATATTCAGTTGATTTTGGTGTTTATCAGGCGTTTGATATTGCAACTAGGGCATACTGGGATGCAAATGGTGAAGACACTCTTGATTTATCTGAAAACACTGTGATGACAACTTGTCCAGGAGTTGGAATGTGTTATGATTTCAATTTGAATATATCTTACGGTATGTTAGATCCTTTTGAACTCCCTGAATTTGAAATCAGAGATATTGAAGTAGAACTATCAGTAACTAATGCTGGATTGACTGATGCTTATTTGGTTGATAGGGATGGAACTCAAAATCACTTCTATGATGATTCTAATGGAGAAGATATGTCTAATTACACTATTGATACAATTGGTAAAGAGTTCAAGGTAGTGGTAGGTTATATTCCCGATCCAACTTCTGATGGAGATTATTTTGAAGAATCTACTCAAAGGTATGTGGCAGAACTTGGAACATCTCAAGATTATGTTGGAAGGGTTCAGATAGATGGAACAGATGATGCATTCCAAATTAGAGCTAAAGTAGTTGGATTTAAGTTATGGCAAAATGTAACAATTTCTTATGATTGCGTTTTGAATAATCAAGAAAGAGGGCTGCCAGAATGGCTTCCTTGTGAAGAAGAAATGGACAAAGATTCAGATGCTCTTTCAGATGTATATATTATTAAAGCACATGATGAAACATTTGAAGATTTGAATTTTGCTGCAATGACCTTTGAAAGTAGACTTTCATCAGCACCGCTTCCTGAGAAATTATCACAGGGAGCTAATGATATTAGTTTTGAAATTCAAAATGCCGGATTAGATTCTGCAAATAACACTTATGAATACGCAGTAGATGTCATTATCGACACTCCTACAGATAGGGTAGATTACTATACTGATGTAAATTATTTAGATCCAGAAACCAGCCCAATTGCTTACAGATGTAGTGTTCAACGTGAGAATCATACACTTGTGGGTGGTTCTGCACCAGTTGAAGATACCCTTTGTTTCACTTACCATTTTATGGCTGAGGGTGTTTACAATATTACAGCATATGCCAGAATAGTGAATACTGATGAGTATGTCGATGAAATTTCAATGAATAATGTTCAAAAATTTTCAGTTCAGGTTGTTAATAACCCTCCTTTTGTTGTTTTAGATATGGAAGCAGTTGAACCATTAACGCTTCAAGATGAATTTTTATTGAAATTATCAGGTTTGGACTTTGATGCGGCCCCAGGGGACGATAGGAACTTCCGTTATGATTTGCAATTGGTAAATGATGAAGACGGCACAATATCTTCTTTAGGATGTATTAATGAATTACAAATGGGTACTACAAAATATTGTGAAGGAAGAATTTCTACGCAGTGGTTAAGATCTACGCATGTTAGAGGAGTTGTAACTGATGTTTACGGTGCAGAAGCATATGTAGACATACCAATATTAGTTTGGGCAAAGGGCGTTTACGAAGATAGCTCTGGAGACTTTTCTTATGAAGTGGCTTATCGTGCAGAACAGAAGATAGATATGGAAGTATCTAACGATGCAAATGGAGATGGTTCCGTAAATTCAGGAGATAAACAAACAGATGTTACATTGGGAAGTTTACCTGGAACTTATGATTCTGTGGGCGTGTGGAGATTAACTCAAGATGCAACAACACCTGATTTAATTGGAAGTCAAAGTTTAGAATTAACATTCCCACTTTCAGATGATGCAATTGATGATGATGCTAATGGAACATTATGGTATTATGATGAAGAAGCATCTGCTTGGGTTAATTATGAAACAAGAGTTCTGAGTTTTGATGGATTCCTTAAACAACAAACAATTGTTTGGGAACAAGAAGGTGGAGATTTATTGTCTTCAGGCCTATATGCAGTATTTATTGCTAAACAAGGTTCACCACCTTCCGTAGGGTTAACAGATTTAAGTGTTCAAAACTTAGCATCTGGCGTTGTTGAAGTAACTTGGGAATTAGATGGAATTTTACAATCAGATGATTGGTTGACTATCTATTATAGTTCAGGGACTACCGCATTTGATGATAGCAATAATGATGCAGGAAGTAAGACAATTACAAACAGATTTATTGATAAATGGCAATTTTTAGATGGTGTTCATAAAACTACATACCAATTTACCGTGAGAACTGAGAATGCTTTCGGAGCAAATCTTGATGGTGCTTTATCTAATTCAACAACAGTTGATAATGCTGTAGATCCAGAACCTACAGTATCTAATGTTGTATTGACAGTTCAAGATTCAAATGTGTTAGTAACTTGGGAATCAAGTCAAACTGTAGATGTTCATCATTGGGAGGTATGTAGAGGTGTAGATCCAAACTCTCTCAGTACTTGTTTCGATTCTACTGGAACAGCTGAACAAATGTTGACAGTTAAACCAACTATCAAAGTAAAGTGGTTTTATGCTGTTAGTGCAGTAGATCAATATGGTAACACAGTCCAATTAGGCCAGGCAACTTTAGATTTAAGTTCCGGAGCAGTAACCACGGATGGAGATGGTGGAGATACAATAGGTACACAAGTTGAGGGAGGTCTACCTTCTTGGACTTATCCAGCTATTGGTGGTGTTGTTCTTCTTTCAGTAATTGCTGGTGTTATTCTAGTAGTTCGTGGTGGAGGCGGAGACGATCTTGACCAAGATTGGGATTATTGATGAAAAAACTATAACAAATGGGCATTAATTTTTGTTATTTTTTTTCTAATTTGGTGTTGCAATGGAACAGAAAATAAATACAGATTATCTCCATATTTACGCATAAAACGCACATCTACATTATGCATCTATGAGGAAACCATTATATCAGTTAAGGTGTTAGACGCGCCAGCGTAACCCGAGAGGTGACCATGTATGAACAAAAATAGATTAGGATTTGCATGGCTTCTGTTGACTTTAATTATGGTCGGCATGTCTCTCTCTCCAATGGTGGACAATAACGTCCTACAAGTGAGTGAGACTGTTGATTCAACAGAAATCGTAGTAGATCAGAACGATGACTTTGAGCAAGAAAAGTCAAAAGACTGGTCTCAAGAAGAACAAATGAACAATGAAGATGAAGGAGAAACAATGATTTCTGATACCTTAATTCCTCAATCGAGTATGGATAATACTCTTTCGAGAGATAGCGGTGAAGAACTTATTGAAGAAGAATCCCCTCTAGATGTTGAAGAAAGCACAACAGAAGGTCGTATAGTTGACCAAGCTTGTACTAATGACTTCAATCTTGATTTAGACGGTGATGCTGACCTTCTTGATGATCATGATGGCGATGGAGTTTCAGATATTGGATATCCATACGAACTTGACGCTGCTCCAGAGTTATTGGAAGATTTCCAATCTGACGATGACTACAACGCAGAAGAAGGAATTTTCAATTATGCTGATGCAGGTTGGGGAGTAAGAGATGTATCATGGACAAGTTGGGGGCCAGAATCTGGACAAGACCGTGAGGTTGTAATGTCTGGACAACGTCTTTACAATCAATATCAAACAGCTTACCTAAAAGCTGGTGATTATACCCTAGAGATGACAGATTCCTGGGGAGATGGTTGGAATGGTAACACAATTTACTTCAACAATCAAGATGGTACAACAGTTGATTCCGCAACTTTAAGTTGGGGTGGATATGGTGAATCAGATATTACTATCCCTGTGGATGGTTTTTACTCAACTGACTGGTCTTCAGGTAGTTGGCAAGGTGAACCATACTGGGTCTTAAAGGCTCCAGAATATCCAAATCCAAATGCTGGTGGCGGATTTTCTCCTGATGCTTTACCATTTACTTTAGGAGCAACACAAGGTACTACTAAGGCTCTGTCTTCAGGTACTTACTACTTAACAATGGCTGACAGTTATGGAGATGGTTGGAATGGTAACCAATTAACAATTATTGACGATGCTACTGGAGCAGTTGTTCTTAATGATGAATTAGACAATTATTGTACAGTAACTTACTGGTGGGGTATTCCACAAGTAAACAACTGTTACAGTACTACAATTGGTCTAACAATTGGAACAAGTGGAGATTATACATTCATATTAACTGGCGGTAGCTGGCAAAATGAAGTTTCAGTAACATTAGAAGCAAATGTTGTTGATGTTCAAGCTCCAAGTGAGTATTTCTTGCAAGCAAGGCCAACAGTTACAGGTGATGGAGCAGCAATGACAACAACATGTATTAACGCTGGTGATTATAACCAAATTTTTGTGTCATTCGGTTTCCACATGTATGGTACTACTAGCCAAAACAGTGGTTTAAGATTAGATGTAAGAGCAGCAGATGACCGTGATGGTAATCCTGGTGCTGATTTCTTTAATGGTCAATGGACCACAGTTTGGGAACAATATGGTGCAGGAAATAATGTCAATAACCAAGTAGATCCGCTAGGTGCATTTAACGGAGATTGGTGGTTCACTGAAAATATGGAATTAACTGGCGACTTTTGTAATGATGAAGGTTGTGCAGAAAAATTATCTTTCCGTTTCTTCTTTGACAACGGATGGTCTTCAAGAGATGACTATGCAGTTGACAATTTCCGTGTGCAAGGATATGGTCAATTCAGTGATACAGATAATGATGGAATTGCTGATGGCGTAGATGATTGTGACGGTCTTGATAATGTAGCAGGAACAGCAAACAATGAATTTGTACACACTGCTTTCACAGATCTTACAGTTGGCTCAAACGGATGTCCACCAGATTTAGATGGTGACTTAGTTTATGATATTGTAGATTGGTGTCCAAGTACCCCTAGTACATATACAAATGTAGTAGATCCAAATGGTTGTGAACCAGGAATTGCTATGGAATCAACAACAATTCTTTATGATGGCTCAGCAAAAGAGGCTTTCGCGTACGTAGAGAGTTTCAATACTGGTCAAGCAAACCCAATGTCAGATACAATAGATGACAGAGATGGTTGGAATGCAATAGAAGATGACGGATTATATAACTGGCAAATTTATTCTACATACAGTGCAGGTAAATTTGAAGGAGATAGATCAATAGTTCATGCAGAAACTTCATCAGATTATACTGATGAAGCTTGGATGATTTCTCCTAAGGTTCATATTCCAGCAGATTCAGAGTTTGGAAACAGAATGTCTTTTGCTATAATGATTGAATGGTTTGCATGGTATGGAACATATGGATATACTAACGTAAATACACAAGAATATGCAGTATATGCATCTACTAAGAGTTGTCAACCAGGTGTTGGTGACGCAGGTACTGGAAACATGATTGATTTAATGGATGATATTGATGGAGATGGTGTTGGAGATCCAATTTATACGGTTCCACACAACACACTTGCATATCAACAATGGGCAGAACAAATGTTTGTAATCCCAGATAGATTCTATGGACAAGACGTATGTTTTGCTTTCAAGAATGCAGCACCAAGAAGTGGAAGCATGTTCGTTGACTTATTCCAATTCTATCAGCAACCAACACCACCGGATGCTGATAATGATGGTGTTTGGGATGCATACCCAGAATCAAAAGATGCTGAAGGCAACTTTGTTTATGACCCTAATGAAGGACAACCAATCGATGTTTGTCCAAACACACCAAGAGGTCAAGCAGTAATTGCAATGGATCTAGGCACAGTAGGTGGCCAAGAAGGTAGACCAATTGCTACTCAACCATGGGATGTAGGTTGCAGTGCACCTATTGAGTTACCATTTACTGAAGAATTCAGTGCATTAAATATGCCTGCAGCTCTTCAATTTGGTTCATCTGATGGTGATGGAATACAAGATGATTCAGAAGAAGCATCATGGGAAGTTCTATGGAATTATTACGGTAGCTGTGGTTTAGATTGCCGTGGAATTGTTAGAGCTGATGATTTCCCAAGAGTTAGATATGAAACTAAATACATGGTAATGCCAATGATTGAAGTAGGTACACAATATGATGGTGTCTTCCTAAGTTGGTGGGACTATGTTAGTCAGTACTTCCAATGGTGGGATGCAGTATCATATCACGGAATTCAAGTAGCTGTTGTAGATGAAACAAATGCAGAAAGGTCTTGTGAAGTTGGTGCCGATACCGATGGAGATCTAATGGCAGATGAAGTTTTAGATGCTAATGGAAATGTAGTTAATTCTGGATATGAAGAAGTAATGAGTGTTCCAAATCCAAATAGTTATGGTTGGTTTGAACACGAAGTAGACTTATCCTCATATGTAGGTAAGTGGATTTGTGTTGCTTTTGCTTTCAGAAGTGATTATGACCAAGAATGGTGGGTTGATACAATCAGTATGGAAGGTATAATTTTACCTCCTGATGTTCAACCTCCAACAGTATCTGAGTTTAATCCATACACTGGAGTAGACACATACCGTGCGGATGGTCGTGTTGTAGAGATTACTTTGGCTGATGGTCAATCTGGTATTGACAACGGTCAAGCTCCAACAACAACAACTATGCCACCTACAATTGATTGGGAAATGTCTGATGGAACATCTGGTTCAATTGCAATGACTGAAACAGAAACTTGTGATATGAGCATACTTCCTTACATTGATCGTGAGTGTTCATTTGCAGGAACATTGCCTGAAATCACATCACCTGGAACTACAATGAGTTATACATTGACTTTCCAAGATGTTGGTTTCAAGACAGATAATGCACTTGTACACCCTGTAACTGGTCAAAGTACAGCATGTATGTCATACGATGAATTCATGTCACTTGCTGATTCATTCGATCCTCCAGTTCCTGCAGAGTTTATGCCTGATGGCACATCTGCAGAAGTTTGTGGTGGACCAAATCAAGTAACACTTGGACCATATTCATACACATTATTGGATCCTTCAGAGGCGCATCATGAAGCTAGTATGATGAACCTTGGAATTTCCAGTATTGAAAATGCTGATGGAGATGTATACGATGTTCATGTAACATATTTCTCTGATGTAAATGAATACGTAGTTGAGTATGAAGGTGCATGTTCAGGAGACGGTGCAGTTAGAACAAATAATTGGTTAGATGATGATGATTTAGTATCTTTAGGTGGTCAAGTTGATAATATGGATTCAACATCACCTTGTGGCACTAATGTAATCTATCACTACAGTGATGTAACTAATGATTGGATGGTTGCGACATTATCTAGTACAGGTATTGATTACAACCACAATGGATTAGAAGCTGCACAAAGAGATTGGGCTGATACTATACTTTTCAGTGCTGATACTCCAAATGATGCTAAGGTTCTTGATATCCCAAGTGCTTTAACAGATGTGAATGACATTACTAATGGAAAATTCGGTGCTCATACATTTGCAGAACCATCTGCAACTTATGATGTATTAGGAGCAACATCTGCAGATTATGGTGATTACCTAACTACTGCTGATGGAATGACATTATACATTTACTGGGGCGATGATGCAGGTAACAACCCAACACAAGCATGTGATGCTACATGTCAAGATACTTGGCCAGCATTCTATGCGGGAGCTAACCCTAATGTAGCGCCTCCTTTAGATGATGATGACTTTGGTAGTTTCACAAACAGCCTTGGAGAGGAACAATCAACATTCCAAGGATGGCCATTGTATACATATGTTCTAGACTCATTCCCAACAGACGTAAATGGTGTTGGAGTGGCTGATTGGTATCTTGCAGGAGCGGGATATGAAACAGGTCCAACAGATGAGTGTGTAGGATCATTAAGCGGTGGTGCACCATTCTCATGGTCTGGAGTACTATGTAGTGGAACATACACATTGGATATGACAGATTCATGGGGTGACGGTTGGAATGGTAACAACTTCGTTATTACTGATTCCTCCGGAGCACAATTGTGGTCTGCATCATGCTGTACTGCTAATGGTGGTGGAGGATGGGGTTCATCCTCAACTGCAACTTGGACATTAGATAATAATGCACAAGTATCAATCAGTGTAACTGGTGGATCATGGCAAAGTGAAGTCTCTTGGGACTTCTACACAGCAGGAAGCGTTTTCTCCATTGAAAGTGTAAGTTCAACACCTGTTACAGCAGATGTTCCAGCAGGATGGTACCAATTATCCATGAGTGATTCATGGGGTGACGGTTGGAATGGTAACACATGGACATTGAAAGATGGTGCAACAACAGTTGCAGGTCCATTCACTCTTTCATATGGAAGCAGTGGCTCAGAAACATTTGAAATAACAAGTGATTGTAATGGTTGTGTAGCTCAAACAGCAAACACAGGTAGTTACATCTGGGAAACATCTTGGGTAATGTCTAGCACTCTTGCACCAGTTGATATCTTCGCTGATGCTGTAGACTTCCCTGGAAGAATGGAAGCTGCAGCTCCTAATGGTGTTGGTGACTTCGGTGTGTTTAACTTCCCTGCGGGAACTTACACAGTGATAATGACTGATACTTGGGGAGACGGTTGGAATGGCAACGGAATGTCTCTAGTTGGTAGCGATGGATCTGTTGTTGCAAATGTTGGATTAGCTTCAGGATCATATGGAGTTGCTACATTTACTCTAGATGATGCAGGAACTTATGCACTTGATGTTGGTGTTACTGACACAGGTTCATGGGACAATGAAGTTGGATGGTCTCTTTCATTAGATGGATATGTACCACCTGGTCAGCATTTCACACAACTTTGTGTAACAACAAATGGTGCTATTGCTTTCACAGACAATGATGATTGTAGTGCTTCATCTCAGATTACAAATCTGTTTGGCTTTAATGGTATTATGTACCAAACTGCTGATACAGGTTTTGCTGCTGGAGCATCTGTATACCTACAAGTGCAAAATATCTTACCACAAGAAGTACTTGCTTTCGGTCCAGATAATTACATCACAGTTGGAGATGGAACACAGTTATCAGAATGGGCACATACAGTAATTGAAGATACAGCTGATGGTGCTGGATCATTATCTATGAATTTAGAATTAATGCATCCAACCAACCCAGGATTGTACTATGAAGTCGTAAGTGCTGCAGAAGAAGCTGCTAACAGCGGTTGTGATTATTCACTATTCTTCAACAGTGTAACATCTGGAGATCAAGATGTAAGTTTCTCATTAGTACCTGATGCAACAACAAACGCACCTGATGATGAAGTTGATTACCTACAAGAAAATGGTATTCACCAATCAACAGAGGGCTCTTGTGCATTAACAGTACAATTGAAAGAAGCAGGTTATGTACATGACCAAACGGCTTTGACAATGACAGTTGCTAATATTGCTGAAGAAAGACCAGACTATGCTTTCGCAGGAACATGGGATTACGAATTAGTTGATGCAGTTCTTCCTGGAACACTTGTACCATTAACAGTGCAAGTAACAAACAATGATGATGGAATTGCATCACAAAACGGTGCAATGTATGATCACGGACACAGCATTGATGTATGTTTCAGTACTAATGATTACGATGATTGTTATTACACAGCATGGATTGTAGATCCTCCAGCACCTGGAGAAACAGTGTCTGTAGAAGGTCAATTTGTGCTTGATTCAGGAACTGAATTAGTTACAACATCTTTGGAAGTTCACACTTGTGATACACAAACATCACCAGGAGACATGAACAACCAAGATTCCTGTACATTAGATGCACAATCTGCAGCATCATTGAATGGATTGACTCGTAAAGGAGCTAAGGTAACACCTTACAACTACGATGATACTCACTCTGAAACATTAGAGCAATCTAATGGACCACAATCAGAGACAAACAATGACATGTCTGAAACTAATGAAAGGCCATTAAGGATTTCATATGGAGTTGCTAACAGCGTTCCATCATTTGCTCCAAGTTTAATGGCTATTGGATTAGTTGGTCTGTTTGCAGCAGCGCTTGTTCAAGGATCTCGAACAAAAGAGGAAGACGAAGAAGAAGTGTTAATTGACGATGAAAGAGCGGTAAGCCCAGTTATTGCAACAATCTTAATGGTTGCAATCACTGTAGTTCTTTCTGGTGTGATTTATGTTTGGGCTAGTCAACTAGCTACAACCAGCACTAAGGTAACTCCTTTGTTGACCTTTAAGACTGAAGCATCAGAAGATGGATTCTGGCAAATCACAGTAACAACAGCGGAAAGCCCACTTGCATTACAAGCAGTATTTGTGCAAGTGGAATTCCTTGATGATTCTTGTGAAGCAGGTTACTGTATCATAACCCAAACCATTGCTGAACCACAAACTTATGGATTCACTCCTCAAAACAGTGATTCATTTGTTACTTACATGGATATGTATGATTGTTCATCTGGTGAAGGTACTGATGGCTGTACAGCAGAATTTAGTGCAATGGACGTACTTCGAATAAACTTCGATCATCCAGAATACGGATTGATTGACGAAGGAATAGTACAACTTGCTTACCAAGCTGGTGGCGACACCAATGTTTTGGGCGAGTGGACTGTTGACAGTAGTACTCCATCCATCAAAGGATGATTAGTGTTTGAATAAGCACGGGAAAATGGGATCTCCTGGGGGTATTCCTCCAGGAGATCCGCCCCCTTTTTTTTTAATTTTTTAATTTCTTAGTTGGGATTCTATGAGCAATAAGATAAAATGTGTGGTTTTTGATTGTGATGGAGTTTTAGTAGATTCTGTTTCATCTTGGAGAACTTTACATAGTTTTTTTGGAACTCAAAATCATAACCTACTTGAAAAATTTTTATCAGGAGAGATAACAGATCAAGAATTTATGAATTTAGACATTCAAATGTGGAAAGAGGTTCAACCAAAAATCCACCAAGATGATTTATTCAGAGCATATTCCGGAATTAAATTAATGCCTGGTGCTAGAGAGACGGTATCTGAACTAATTTCTAATGGGATTTTCGTAGCGATAGTATCTGCTGGTGTTGATATTTTTGTATCGACTATTGCTGGAACATTAAAAGTAAATGATTGGATTGCTAATGGATTTAATTTTGATGAAGATGGATATCTATTAGATGATGGAATCGTAAGAGTAAGTGGCCAAGGTAAAGATAAGATCATAAATAAATTAATTCAAATGAATGAATTTGCACCAAATGAAGTACTTTCCATCGGAGATAGTGATATTGATTTATCTATGTATGTTGAAGGTTCATCTTTTGTTGGATTTAATCCTAGTAGAGAAAATTCGAAAAGAGCATTTGAAGATGCAGGAGTACCAATAATTGAAGAAAAAGATTTGAGGTTAATTTTACCTTATGTATTTGATTAGGCAAAGGGAATGCTAGCAGATGCATGTGTTTTCAAATTAATTACAGTTAGAATACATGGTTGTGGTTGGAACCCTAGCATTCTTTGATAGGATGTTTGATCTTGCCAAGTGCTAGAACAAATTAATGTGGTGCCTTTGAAATCTGAACAATTGTGGCCATGAACATGCCCTGTAACAAATATGTCTGGTATTTTTCCAATAATGAGATTATCTTCAGGTTCAGGTGAAAGTGGTGTTTTTTTACCCCATGTTGGAGCAAGATGTCTTCTTCTTAACATCTCTTTCATTGCTTCGACAGGATGTGCATAACTAACTTCAGGCATTGAAACAAAATCATCTATACTTTTACCATGGTATGATAAAATATCCACGCCATGTAATTTAAAACTGCAAGGATTTCCAACAAATGTTGTAGAATTAAAATCAGATTGAATTTCAGGATCTAGTGCAGGTTGAGGCTCAGCAGGCCTTACAACATCATGATTACCAGGTAATAAGATGCATTCTACCCATTCAGGCAATAGTTCAAGTAATTCTGCAAATTTGGAATATTGTTTGTAAAAATCTTTAATCGCTAATTCTTTATCTTGATTTGGATAGATGCCGACTCCATCTACAACATCACCAGAAAGAACAAGATATTTGATGGTTTTAGCCAAAGGGTCATTGTGAAACCATTCGACCATTTTCATCCATTGAGCTTCTAAGAATGTTTTTGAACCAACATGAATGTCTGATAAAAATGCTACGCTAATGCCAATTTCAGAACTTTTTTTATGATGCCTTTTTAGTGGTGGTCTATGAAATTCATCAACTCTAAATGTATCTCTATCATCTACAAATGAACCTGTTACAGCAATTACATCATCTTGCATCAATCCAGTTTTAATTATTGGATTAGGATTCTCTTTATCTTTATAGCATATACAATCTGTTTCTGCACCATCATCTTCCAAAACAAATGTAAAATGCCCATTCTTAGTATGTTTTGGGTCATTAACCATCCCAATAATTGTACTAGAGGTATTATAACCCGATCTACTTCTCCTTTCTTGAATCAATTTTGAAATCGAAATTGGACGGTTTGGTAAACCTTGTTGGCGAATCATAGCACTAATTCTTTGAAACCTATTATTAAAAAATGAATTAATGTCTTCTTTTCTACCTTCAGTAATACTATTACCCGTAATTTCAAAAAGAACTTCAATTTCATTATCTATCTCATTTGCATTTGTTTCAAATAATGAAATATCATAATGTTCTAAGCCGTGTGGTCTTGGTGCTGGAGAAATTTCTCTAGGTTTGATTGGAGCAATTGTTCTTCCGATTTCAACTAGTTCTTTCTCTGAATTAATTTCATTAGTTATTTCTGAAATCAATTCTTTAGATAAAATACCTTTAATCTTCTTAGATTCTAATTTAGAGATCAATAACTCAAGATTTGGGTGAGATAGGAGTAATTCTTTTACATCCCTTCTTGCTAGTAAAGAAGCCTTCATTAAACGGGTGTAAATCTGCTCCCATTTATTCTCCATATTAGGTGTTGGGAAGTGACCCTCGATAAGCAATACTACTGAAAATGAAATTTATTCTTGTTCATTCCAATTAACATCTTCAATACCTGCATTTTGTTCTAAATCAATTTCTTCAGGAATTTCTTTAGGTTCCAGCATTTTTTCCTCTCCCCAATTTTCACCAATATCTTCTTCCCATTCTTCTTGTTCTTCTTCAATTATTTCTTCAACAATTTCTAGGGGTTCTTCAATTGTACTTTCATCCTCTGTTGTTTCTTCATCCATTTCTTCTAATTCATTTTTTGTAGATATGTGGTATTTGTCCCAAACGTCTATAGCTGTTCTTAATGCTAATGAAACAAAATTTAATTTATTTTGTTTCCTATCTCCAGAGAAAATTTTAGATTTAGCTCCTTCATACATAGTCGAGGAAATTCCGATATATACTTCTCCGACTTCTTTTCTAGAATCATCCGATTTTGGACCTGCTATTCCAGTAATTGAAATTGCGATTTCAGAGTTTGATTTTTTTCTAGCGCCAGTGGCCATTTGTAATGCTACTTCAGCACTAACTGCTCCGTGTTCTGCAAGTGTATTTGGATTAACATCTAATTCTATGACTTTTGATTCATTTGAATATGTAATCCAAGATTGATTAAAACAAGCACTCGAACCACTAATGTCTGTAAGGGTTGAAGTAAGCAAACCTCCTGTACATGACTCTGCTGCACTTACGGTTGCTTTTGCCTTTAACAACCTTCTTTCCAAGCGAGAAGCTAGGGTGATTAAGTCATCTCCCATGATTATCCCATGATTTATCATTTATGATGCTTTTTGGGCATTTGATATACTTTTAAGTTCAAAATTTTGTTGCGATTTCACCGACTTCTATTTGAATGACTGCTTAGTGGCGATGTACATCAAGGGCCTGTGGTCTAGGGGTTTATGACGTCGCCCTTACAAGGCGAAGATCGCCAGTTCGATTCTGGCCAGGCCCATCTTGATAATGCATGAGTTCATAACTGAGGCTCTTAATCGAGGTAATATGCAGGAGATGGATGAATTACTCACCCGTCTTTCGTTAGCTGGAGTAGAATTTAGTTTATTGATAAGAGAAGCTATGATGAATGTAGATATACGTTGTTTTTCTAGCAATAGTCCGAATTCATTTTATCAAGATCGTCCATTAGTATTTTTAGAAAACAAGAATGGAGGTGTAAAGACCATTTCAGCACCTCACATGATTGTAACTATGTTACATCATTTGGAATTAAATCAAGGAATGGAAGTTATGGTTGTGGGTGCTAAAGGTGGTTATGTTTCAGCATTAGCTTCTGAGATTGTTGGAGATGAGGGTAGAGTCACATTATTGGATTATGATTTAGAAGTTTTAAATCATGCAAAAAGAAGTCATAAAGTAAGTGGCTATCTTAATTTCATTAGTCATAGAAAATTACGTAGAGATGGAAGAAGTCCTGCAAATTTACCTTCTAAATTAAGTAGAGTTCTAGTTACTGGAGCAATAGATTCATTACCAAATTGGATTGAATCACGTATAGAAGAGGGTGGATTTGCTATATTTCCAAGTGGCGGTAGAATTAATCAAAAATTGATTAAGAGAGAAAAACAAGGAGAACAATTTTTTGATACTGATTTAGGTAGTGTTGTTTTTGGGCCATTAGATATTAAAGATAGTGAACCAATAGTTCCTAGCTCTTATGAATTAGCTGATGTATTAGAAGAAATTTCATTTGTTGCAAAAGATTTAGATTTAATTTCATTAGAAGAGAGTCATAAATTAGATGACTTAATTACTGAATTAAGATTATTGCCTGAAGATTTTTCAAAGTTTAGTAATCCTGGAGAACATGAAATACCTGTAGAAATGATTGATTTATTAGAAGAATCAGGAAGTTGGATGAATAGATTATGGCCATTATTTTTGATGTTAAGCGAGATGGAAATTCAAAGACCAGGTGCGTCATATGATGATGAAGATGAATTTTTTGGACAACATGAAGATATGATTCCTTGAATTAAATTATACCCTTTCACGATTTGGGGCACCTTAAGGAGATGAATAGATGAATGATTCAAACAGTAGCGGAATCACATATACTGCCTCCTGCGAATTTTCAAATCTTCAATTATTAAGTGTTCAAATTCAAATTGATGGTCCTTTTAATGATGAAATTTTAGAATTAGCCTTTCCTAGGTGGGTTCCAGGTTCCTATTTTATTAGGGAACCAATTAGATTTATGCAAGATATTTTGGCGATTGATTCGAATGGAATTGAAATGTCTGTTGAACGTTTTTCGCATAATAGAATTAGAATCAAATTACCTAAAAATGTTGAGGAAAAAAATACAATTAGAATCAGATACAAATTATTGTGTACACAATTATCTGTAAGAAATAATCATTTAGATAAATCACATTTACATTTGATGCCACCATTTACTTGGATGGAAGTGACAAAAGGAATTCCCGAAAATAGAATAAATTCAAACCATAAGATAATTCTTGCTCACCCTCCTTCATGGAGTTCTGAATCACAAATGCCTGTTGTCGATTTTGAAATAGACCCATTGACGTTAGAATTTATACAAGAAGACTTGGAAGTTACAAAATGGATTCCAGAAGGGAGGGATGAATTTTTAGATGGAATTATTGAATCTAATAGAAATAAAGCAATTTCATTTAAAGTAAATGGTTGTGTACACAAACTCAAATTATGGGATGCTGGTAATCATGAAATTTCTGAAAATAATGTCAAAAAGCTAGTTGATAAATTTAAATTAATTATCTCTGAACATTATGCATTATTTGGGATACCAGAATGGAAAGAATACCTTACAATTTTACATTTAACGGACGGTCCAAGAGGTGGTTTAGAACATCTTAGATCACAGACTAGTATGGTTCCTCGCCTCTCATTGATAAGTGACAATGTTGAAGAATGGAGAGATTTATTATCACTATTTTCTCATGAATTTTTGCACCAATGGAATGTAAAGAGATTACGTCCTGTAGAATTTTTAGATTACGATTTGAATGAAGAGGTTCATACGGATTTACTTTGGTGGTTTGAGGGATTAACTAGTTGGTTGGGTGATGTTTTATGCTGGCGTTCAGGTGCTTGGAGTGATGAAGATTGGATTGCAGATATGAAAAGAAAATTAGAAAGACATTTCACAGGAAATGGAAATCAGCATCAATGCCTTTCAATGGCAAGCTTTGAGGCGTGGATTCACCTTTATAGGCCCCATTCACACTCTAGAGAATCTCAAATATCTTATTATCTTGAAGGAGAGTTAGCATTGTTTTGTATTGATGCAGAGTTTAGAAAAATCACTAATGGTGTATTTGGTTTAGATGATGTAATGGTATTGTTATGGAAAAAACATGGAATTGATAACGCAGAAGGAGAAAATCAAGGTTTAGATTGGGAAAGGTTATGTGAGGGTTTACGAGAATTAGGCGGAGAGCACATGGTGAACTTTGTTGATACATTAGTAAATAAAAAAATGAGGCCACCAATTGAAGATGCAGCAGAAATTTATGGTGTTAAAGTAGTTTCAGACAAAAAAGACAAGACCAAAAATTTAGGTTGGTTAGGACTTGTATTCATGAATAATAGTTTGAAAATAAAAAACTTTCAAGCAAATTCACCATGCAGGAATCTCATGAAGACAGGAGATGAAATAATTGCAATAGATGGTTTAAGGGTTTCAAATAATAATTCATTGAAAAAGATTCTGACAGGAAGGGCAAATAGCACAATCAAAATTACTATTTCATCACATGGTAAATTATCAGATGTCGACGTTAATGTCGGATTGAAACCAGAATACCCTACATTATTCAAAGGAGAGGGTAATGATCTTTGGAAACAAATGAAAAAATCTAGATTGTAATTTATTTTAAATCGTCTAATTTTATCATAATTGGAGGCAAATATTCAGATAATGAATGCTTACTTGTTTTTGGAGGGAATAATTTACCAGATAATGCCATGTTAATAACATCAGTTTTTTCAATTTTTTTCAAATTAGAATTAGACCAAGTAGTAACATCAATTCGATCATCCTCTAGATAATCAATGACGATTGCTGGAATAAATTTTAATTTTAATTTTTTACCTACCTCATATCTATGGTGTCCATCTAGAATAGTTCCAGTCTCCCTATCGATAAGTAGAGGTTTAGTATATCCGCCCCACCTCAAAGTCATTTCAAATAGTTCAATCACTTTTTTTTGGTGAACCTCTTCATGGGCTTTTAACCAATTAATATCTAAAAGTTCAACATCTTTCTGTTCAAATCGCATGCTGGTATGGCCCCCCTTAATTGCCTCTCAAAACACTTTACAATTTATCATTTAGTCAAAATCAAGATAACTCAGGCCAAAGTCCTTGGGTTTGTGACCCCTGATTGGCCGATAAAATTTCCACGTTTGCCATTGTTGGCAGATTTAGAAGGAATTCATTTTGAAGAAGATAATATCGAATGGATTTCAGAGGTTCCCAATGAAGTTATTGGGGTAATTTCGGAAGTTGCTATTTTGGAAGGTGGTTGTTGGTTAGTTGGCGGTGCTGTAAGGGAATTATTATCTGGAAATAAGGTGGAAGATTGGGATTTAGCTACTACTTTAGAGCCATTAGAATTAAGTTCACATTTAAAGTCATTAAATCAAGAAAATATAAAAATTATTCATACAGGAATAAAATTTGGAACAATCACAATTATTTGGTCTGGAACCAAGATTGAAGTAACTACTTTGCGAACTGATTCAGGTTATTTGGATGGCCGTAGGCCAGAAAATGTATTTTTTGGCACTTCTCTTAAAGATGATTTAGAACGTAGAGATTTTACTATGAATTCTATGGCAATTGATCTTTCTAGAGGGTTGTTATATGACCCACATAATGGCTTAGATGATTTGAAAAATTTCATATTAAAATCTGTTGGCAACCCTAGAAGGAGAATCGCAGAAGATGGATTACGTTTACTTAGAGCTTATAGATTTCTTGAAAGAAGCAACGATGGTTTGTTAAGTTTAGATGAAGAGTTGCATAATGCTTTGATTAAGGAACAATGGATGATTGAAAAGATATCTAAAGAGCGTATTTGGATGGAATTACAAAAAATTTTTAGAGGCAAGAATGCAGGTGAAATAATTTGGTTAATGACTAAACATCAGATGTTAGATCAGTTGTTCGATTACAAATTTAGTGAGGAGGATGTAGGTGTGAAGGCTCAATCAGCATCTTATTTATTTGATGAGGGCGTTACTCCAGAATATCGTTTGGCGTTGTTGTTTTTCAACAAAAATAATGAGCATTTGGATAATGCTTGTAAAACATTGTTATTATCCAATAATCAAAGGAAAAATGCTTTGAAATCTCATAAATTTCTAAGTAAAATACCATCTTTTGGAGATAGAGGGATGTTAAGATTATGGCGTTATATTTTAGGCAATAAATATGAAACACAATTACTATTGGAGTTATCTTTATCAAAATTTTTGGATAAAGAAAAAGAAACATTTTCTTTAATTAATGAATTAGGTGAATTGCCCCCTTTAAGGGCCGGAAGGCTCCCTTTAGTAAATGGAACTTGGTTAATGGAAAAAACATCATTGGAAAAAGGTGAAAAATTAGGTAGATTAAAAGAGTGGCTACATAGATTACAAATAGAAAGAGATCTTGTAAATTTGGATGAAATATTAGATATTTTAGTTACAATTTCATGGGAGCATGGGGACTTTTTGAAATGGCCTAGAATAGAATGGGAGACTTAACCAAGTAGTATTATCCCTCCAATTGAAAACATTACAACATCAACAATCGCATGTGATAAAAATACTACCCAAATACTTCTGTATCTTAGATACAACCATGACCATAACAACCCTCCGATAAAGACACCAATAGATGCAAGTATGTTCAATGATATTGGAAACATATACATCATTGCAATCGTATGATGTAATGTAAATGCTCCTGCAGATAGGAATAATGCATAATTACTTCCTAATGCCGTTTCAAATTTTTCAAAAATAAACCATCTAAAAACGAATTCTTCTAAAAGGGAATTAATAAAAATCCAATATAGTGTTAAGGACAAATAAATTATTGGATTGGTCAATCCACTTCCTTCTAATAATTCTCTTAAAGAATTTTGATCAATTTTATCACCAAATAAGAACCATGCAATTGCTATTGCCGCACTCATTGCAATTCCAAATACAAAACCAACTAGAAGATCATTTTTATTTTTTACAGGGGACCAACTGAATTCTCTATTTTCTAATTTAAAATACCAATATAGTGGTATTAGAATTAGTAATATTTTTGATAAAATAAACATTAAATTTCCAGACCATCCTTGACTAATTTCCATTGAATAGAGTATTGATAATGTTGGGATTGGAATAATTAACAATAATGATAACCAAACTTTTTGATGGTCGTTTTCACTTCTATCCATAATCAATGTAATATTGCGCTAGTACATAGTTTTGTCCTTCAAATAAAATACTTAGTCACTTTGGAGGTATTATGCAGCCAGGGGAAATAGGGCAGCTGGGAACAGATGACGAAGAAACGCGCTATAATAATATGCGACAGATAGGAAATTTCGTTCTTTTTACATCCTTTGGATTATTTATCTTCTTGCCAGATGTTTTAATGGGTATTCCTTGTTTTCTTATGATTATTGGAATTTTAATGATTTCTACATCTAAAAATGAATTAGGAAAATTAAACAATGTATCTCAATTTTCTGTTGTTCAAGCTGGTCCCAATACAAATTTAACAAATCCAGTAATGCAAGTTAATTACCCTCAAAAAATCCAACCAAATACTACTTTTCATGGAGTGTGGGATTCTGAATGGGGGGAAATTAAACTCATAAAAAATGGAATTGATGTGGTTGGTAATTTTATTGGTGCTGATTTACAAGGTCATGTTACTGGTAGAAAATTCTTTTTTGATTGGGTCAAAGCAGATGAAAATTTATCTGGAAGGGGTGTTTTGACTATTGAGAATGGACTTTTAATCGGTTCTTGGGGGCATGGAGAATCTAGAGATAATGGTGGACCAATCAAGGGAACACCTCAAAAAGATGAACTGAAATTAGTCGTTAACGAACCGATTAAAACTCCGTCATTAGAAGAAACAACAACTTCTGAAATACCTGTTACACAAGTTGAAACAATTGTTAAAGAAGAACCAAAAGAAATAGATAAAATAGAGCAAATCAAGCAGGCAGCACAAGAAAAGAAAGAAGAGATGTCTGAACAAATTAAAGAAAAGATGGAAGAAGTAGAAGAAAAACTTCCTGAAGAAATCAAAGCAACAGATTCATTCCAAGAAATGAAAAGTACAGTTGAAGACACAATAGAAAACTTGGAAGAAAAAACAGAACAAGTAATTGAAGATGTTGCAGTTGAATCAACAGAACAAATGGAACAAGTTCAAGAAAAGGTACTTCTCTCTTTAGAAGATAGTTTATCTAAACTAAATGATACTTTGGAACGTTTGGATAAAGCAGTAATGAGTAAAGACCGAGAAAACATAATTTCAGAATTATCTGGTTCACAAATGAATCTAAATTTGACAGTTGATAGAATTGATAACACAATTGGATANGGAATTGATGAAGCATTAAGAGGTGGNAAAACGATTGTAGGNAATATTGANGGNATTCCTCATTCAGTTTCTATTAAGTTTCCAGAATCAATGAACGACTTTACTTCTGGATTGGAAAAAGGGCAAACAATCGAACAAAAAGTAACACTGTCTACTTTTAATTCAGTTAGAAAAATGCTGGAATTTGTTATTGATAAATAATATTTATTTGTTAATTTCTCTAGCAATAACAATTCTCTGTACTTCCTGAGTACCTTCATAAATTTGTGTGATTTTAGCATCTCTAAAGAATCTCTCAACAGGGAATTCTGTCACATAACCATAGCCACCATGAATTTGAACAGCTCTTTCAGCCACCCACATAGCAGTATCTCCTGCGTATAATTTTGCCATAGATGCTTCTTTTGAGTGCCTTTTCCCACCTTCATCGTAATGTTTTTCTTTAGCCCAAGCAGCACGATAAACCATCATTCTTGAAGCATCAATTCTAGTAGCCATTTCAGCCAAATAATTTCCAATTGTTTGGTGATGTAAAATTGGTTTTCCAAATGTTTCACGTTCATTTGCAAATTTTAGTGCTGCTTCATATGCTCCTTGGGAAATTCCCAAAGCTTGTGCAGCAATTCCTATTCTTGAATTATCTAATGCATTCATTGCTATTGGGAACCCTTCTCCACTATTTTTGATTACATTTTCAACGGGGACCTTACAATTATCCAAAACTAACGTTACTGTATCTGAAGATCTTATTCCTAATTTATCTTCCTTCTTTCCTACTGAAAAACCTTCAAAACCACTTTCAACAATGAATGCTGTAGTCCCTCCATGTTTCTTTTTACCAAAATCAGGGTGGTCTACATCTTTTGCGAAAAGAATGATGATATCTGCTTGTTCTCCATTAGTGACCCACATTTTTTCTCCGTTCAAAAGGTAATGAGTTCCTTCTTCATTGAGTTTTGCACTACAAGAAAGCGATGCTGCATCAGTTCCAGCACCAGCTTCAGATAATGAATACGCACCTACTTTATTTTCAGCTAATTGTTTAAGGTATTTTTCTTTTTGAAATTGATTTCCATGTAATGCAATAGTCATACTACAAAGTCCAACATGTACGCAAAACATTACTGCAAAAGAGGGGTCTACTCTAGCCAACTCTTCGATAATTATTGCTTCAGAAATATGATCTACTGGATTTCCTCCAAATTCTTCGGGAATTGTGATTGAATGTAATCCTGATTCTATAAACTTCTTCCACTCCTCTCTTGGAGGTAATTGGTTTGCATCTCTTGAATTAACTGTGGGTGTAAGTACTTCTTCAGCAAAGTCTCTAACCATCTCCCTAATCATTGCTTGTTCTTCAGTTTCTTCAAAGTTCATAATCCCACTAATTTGACCTAAAAGGATTGACTATATTACCAGTTGCTTAAAAGCAGTATTTATGCTTGTCCGCTTAATTGATATATTACCCCTATTCACGCTATTTTGATTGCCATGGATTCAGATGAAATTCAAGAATTTAGGGTTGCGCATAAAAGAAGGTATTCAAAGAATCATCTTTGGTACCAAGAAAAAGATGATAGAATTACGATCGGGGTAACTGATTTTATTTCTCAAGAAAAAGGAGAGGTTCTAAGAGTTGTACTTCCTCATGCTGGAAATGAAGTTTATGTTGATGAAGAATTATTTTCGATAGATTTTGAAGAAGGAACATTAGTTTTCAGATCTTATTTTAGTGGGGAGATAATTGAAGTGAATGGAGAAGTAGAAATTAATCCAGAACTTATCGATGATAGTCCTTATGAGCATGGATGGTGCATGATTTTTGAACCTCACAATATGTCTTTTGAGGATTTAATGGATCCTGATGAATATATTGAATATCTCCAAGAAGTTTTAATTTAAACAAAAGATTCAACCTTTTGTAATAATTCAGGATTTGCTTCAAAATATTGATGAATTGGATTAAGCAATTCAGATATTGCATCCGCAACTGCAAATTTAGCATCTATTGGATGTATTGTTTCATTACAAACAGCATCAATAAATGAATCTAAAGTAGAATAAACTGATGGATTGCCAAATTCAGGTTTAGGAGTTACGGTAATTTTTCCAAATTCAGGTAAAATAATATGTTCTACTAATTCATATATCGGTGAGTTTCTTTCGGTAGGGTCAAGGTATGCTTTTCTCATTTTTTTCCGTAATTTTTCAGGAGAATCGTGTAAAAGTATTGCACCACTAGGATTAGACTTAGACATTTTATGATCGAATGAATCCATTCTTTCGCCTGATGCTTTCAGGCTTGAAATTATTGGAGTATGGATACATGTTGCTTTTTTCCATTTATATTTGTCTCCAACTTTTCTCATGTACATGTGTGCTTTTCTTTGATCCATTCCACCTAAGGCTATATCGATATGTAATTTGAAAATATCAGCAGCTTGCATTGCTGGGTAAAAGAATTTAGAAAGGTCTCCGTCAGAAGAATCTTCACTTCTACCCATAATGCTAAATGTTTTACGAACCTTTGCTAAACTCATATTTTTTGAACATTTTAATACAGTGGCCCAATAATCTCCAGAATTCATTAATTCAGATGCATAAAGAAATCTTAATTCTCCAGGGCCTTCCCCTTCTTTGGGATTATTTAAGAGAACTTTAAACACTTGTTCCATATAAGCTCCTGTCGATTGTATTTTCTCCATATCTCCGCCAAATTTGTCATTAACCCAAGCATGCCAATCAGCAAGGAAAATAAGGACATTTCCTCCAGATTGTAAGATTCTCCTTAGGCTTAATGCTTGAACTAGCCAACCAACATGCGCTTTTCCAGATGGTTCATATCCTACATAACAACGAATAACTTCATCATCAAGTGTACTTTTCATTCCTAGAAATCTACTAATCAAGTGATTAATTCCTACGACTTCTTCAGTTGAATAAATCATGTTTACTAGTTTTCTTTTTTGATCCTCATTAAGGGAATTTATTTTTGGATTTTCTTCTTCATAAATGGAAATTATGCGGGAGATATCTTCATCTTGTAAAATATCTATCCCCATTATCCATTCAACTCCGAGGTTTTGTAATTATTTCCCTTCAAGCATTTTATTTAATTTCTCGCTTAAACTTAGAGCTCTTGTGGCATTTCCTTCCTCAAGTTTTTGCTCCACTTCTGCAATCATCTCTTCTGCTTGAGCCCTCATTTCATCTGTAACCTTACTTGATAATTCCATTAGTTTCCTAGCCATATTAATTCCAGATTTTGCTTTTGCCACTTTCTTTCCGTTTTCTTTAGCTTTATCTCCGCGCTGTTTGGCATTGTATCCCGTAGAGTCATCTAAGAATGAAGACCATCTTTTT
This sequence comes from Methanobacteriota archaeon, assembly GCA_002692465.1. GTDB lineage: Archaea > Thermoplasmatota > Poseidoniia > Poseidoniales > Poseidoniaceae > MGIIa-I. Next base: position 26,825 of record NZKH01000015.1, read on the forward strand.
CGAGATTCCATGGCACCTTCTCTTCCACCTTCTTTTTCAAGGAAATTTTGCAAATCAATTCCTTTTAATTGTTGAACATCCACAACTAATTTTCCATCATCATCATAATGTGCATTAATTTCTGTCATAAGGCCCCATGAAGCAGAAAAACCTCCGTTATCCGTGTCTTTAACATTTTCAAAATGCTTGTTTGCTAATGACTTTAATCCGCCTTCAGAATTTATTGTTTTTACTAATCCTCGTTTAACTTCAAACCGTTCCATGTACCCTCCAACAGTAATGCCTCCATAAGCATCACGATTAAAATCGTGATTTGTTTATTAAGCGGTGGCGATAAACAGGAGAAATATTTCGCGAAGCACGATGCGGACACGAAAATCACAATCTAATATCTTAATTATTTTGTTAATATGTATGATTTTACTATCTTCAGCCCCTATTTCAGCAGAAGAATCTAGTTTAGAAAGTCAAATAGAAATTTCCGCAGATGGAAAATTATCAAATCAAGCATTAAAATTAACAAATTGGGATATTTCTAATTCTGGAGACGAACTAATTATGGTTGGTGATTCAGGAGATATTTGGGCAATTCCTACAAACAATCCACAAAATGCGAATCAAATTCAAAATCCCTATGAAGAAGATTTGTTTGATGTTTCTTGGCACCCTGGAGGCAATAGTGTTCTAATGGTTGGTGATAATGGAACCTTGCTGCGTTACGCAGATGGATCTATAAAGAAACCATTAGAAACAGTAAATTTGTATGGAGAATCAATTAGGGCAATAGATTGGGTCCCTAGTGGTCAAGTTGCATATATAGGTGGAGAGAATGGAACACTCTATAGTTACAAAAACAATACATTTACAAATCTAGATATTAGTTGGGACGATGAAATTTCTGGAATATCTTGCCATGTAGAAGTTGATTTTTGTGTAGTCATTTCGAGAAGTGATGGTATTGGGGTTATAGATAGGGACGGTATTTTCCATGAAATTGGGTTAATTGGTAGAGTTTGGATCGATGCAATTTGTCCAAAAGGTGTTTCAGATAGATGTGTGGTTGTTGGTGCTGGAAGGGCAATTGCCGTATTTCAGTATGACAGAGTTAACCCAGGTAATTCAAAAATGTTGGATTATCCAACCGGAAGTCAAATTTCATATGTTTCAGATTTTGGAGGAGAATTTAGATCTTTATCAACAGGATATAATAATCAAGTTTACATACAAGTAGTTCCATTCGGAATGGTAGAATTTTCAGTAGAAAATATGCAAAGTTACGCTTGGTTAATTTCTGAAGATGTACTTAGTTCCTCAATAGAATTGTCAGCAACAACTCCTTTAGTAAGTTGGGAAGAACGATTAAGAGATGGTTGGGTAATTTCAACAGATGGCACTATATCAAAGATGTCAGGTAAACAACTGTCAGGAGATGTTGCTGGTTATGCATTAGTTGCTTTAGTAGCAATAAGTGTACCTGGGGTGATTTTAGGCCTAATCTATATGTCAAGTGATACACTTCAAAATAAATACCTTAATTGGAGAAAAAAAAGACGACAAAATAAGAATGAAAAATTTGGGAAGAAATATAAAAAATAATATTTACAATAGAACCCAAGCGTTATGAATCTGATACTACCGCATTGATTTGAGGAATGCCCATGCCTTACGAAGCACTTGATTTCTATGATATTGACTCATTATTGACTGAAGAAGAATTGATGATTAGAGATTTAGTAAGGGAATGGGTAGATGACAAGGTAATTCCAAATATTGAGCAGGCTTGTAGAGATGGTGTTTTTCCAGATGAATGGCGAAAAGACCTTGGTGAAATGGGTGTTTTGGGCGCACCTTTGAAAGGATATGGTTGCCCTGGACTTTCCTACACAGCATATGGTTTGATTTGTCAAGAGTTAGAAAGAGGAGATTCAGGATTACGCTCTTTTGCAAGTGTTCAAGGTTCTTTGGCAATGTATCCAATATGGGATTTTGGTAGCGAGGAACAAAAAGAAAAATATCTTCCAAAAATGACTACGGGAGAATATGTGGGTTGTTTTGGACTTACTGAACCTGATTATGGATCAAATCCAGGAGACATGATTACTAGAGCTGAAGAAACAGAAGATGGTTATGTCCTAAATGGTGCAAAGATGTGGATCACAAACGGAACAATTGCAGATTTAGCAATAGTCTGGGCTAAATTAGATGGCGTAATTAGGGGCTTTATTGTTGAAAAAGATGATGAAGGATTTAGTGCTCCAGAAATGAAAGGTAAACATTCTTTGAAAGCAAGTGTGACTAGTGAGTTGGTATTTCAAGATTGTAAAATTCCAAAGGACCGAATACTACCAAATGTTAAGGGTTTAAGAGGACCTTTTTCATGTTTAAACAATGCTAGATATGGTATTTCCTGGGGCGCCATTGGTGCTGCTCAATCATGTTTTAATTCCGCTAAAGAATATGCGTTATCTAGAATCCAATTTGGACATCCTATTGCTTCATTTCAATTAGTGCAAAATAAACTTGCTTGGATGTTAAGAGAAATCACAAAAGGGCAGTTACTTGCATATCATCTTGGTAAAAAGAAGGATAGTGGAACATGGATCCCCGAACATATAAGTTTAGCAAAAATGAATAATGTAGACATTGCTTTGGAAATAGCAAGAGAAGCAAGAGATATTCATGGAGCAAATGGCATTTTAGATGAATATCCAATTATGAGGCATATGGCTAATTTAGAATCTGTGAAAACATATGAGGGAACACATGACATACACAATTTAATTTTGGGTAGACATATCACAGGAATTCAATCATTTACAAGAGAAATTTAAGGTAAATAATTGTATTAGAGTTATATATTAGTTTTTTTTTACTATATATAAGATATCTATATTATTATTAGGGAGTATTTGTAGGACCCCCCAGTGAATGCTATGAGTATTAACAATAAAAATTATGGCCGCGGCAAAATAGTGATGTTAGCATTGATGATGGTAACATCCACTTTTGCAGCGATAGGAACGACCGCCGCTGGACCTAGTGGCATGGAAACAGTGATGTGGGAAGCAGACAATGGTAACCACGTTACACATGCTGATGGAGAACATGTTTACGAATATGCAGATCCTTGGGATGCTGTATATGATTTCAGATTTGTTTCCGATGGATTAGAACTTGACGAAACTTATGAAATCCACCTAGAATTATTTGACATGTCCACTGGAATGATAGTAGTTGACAACTGGTTTGGATGGACTGCTTATGACAATGATGGTGATGGAGTTGCAGATAATTCTTCAGAATTCTTAATCAATGGTGCAGACATTGAGTATGTGACTAACGATACATGTTATGACGGAGTTGCAATATTGCACCATGTTGATGCTGCAGGAAGTGGAATGGAAGTTGCATACATGCACCAATTAATCGGATTTGGAGATTATGATTGTGACATGGATCATCCATATGAGCATGTAGTCATTGATTTCTCCCAAGATTGGGATGTAACAGGTGGCCATCCTCATTTTGATTCAGTTGAACATGCATTGAATAATATTTCAATCACAGTTCATGATTTGATGGAAGCGCCAGATGGTTATTGTTGGGATAATGATAATGAAGTAGAAACAGATGATGATGAAGCTAATTGTGATAATTCAGATGGAACTTACACTTGGGTAATCCCTTCATTATCTTATGATCTTGAAGTTCACGCTTGGTACCATAATGGAGATGGACACCCAGAATTCTTTGAAAATGTGGAAGAAGGAGTT
>NZKH01000016.1 GCA_002692465.1 Methanobacteriota archaeon
CATCTCTACCGTTTTGAGTGATGTCTCCCGCCATAATAACTCCCCTTATATCAGAAATTTCTCCTAGCTCTTCATATCCTGCATCTTCCCACGATAATATTTCATTAAAATGATTTAATGCCTCAACTTGGTAATCATTTTGACGATTAGTTGAATCCCAATGTTGACTATCTCCAAAAGCAATAAATGTCACATCAGTTGAATTAAAATTATCTGTGTCACCAATAATATTTTTTTCACAGCCTTCAATCCCATAATCTACAGTATTAATATCAATAAAAATAACACTGGACAAGAATAGAAATATTAAGAAAAATGATTTGAATTTCTTACCAATATACTGATTTAACGAATTTGATTTTGCTGAAACCATGTTTTCCCTCAACCTTTTTTAATTTCCACAGTACAAATTGTATCATTTTTTGAGCCCCCGTGAGGAACTAAGAGAATTCTTGTCATTTCAAATCCTCTATTTTTCCCCAAACCCATACTAGACCACCCAAAACAAATTACTTTGCCATTCTTTTTTAAAATTCTAGCAATTTCATTTTTACATCCAGACCAATAATTCATCATTGTAGGTTTAATTTCAAGTAACTCCATCCCATATCCTTCGTAACACTGTTTTGCTTGAGTAATTGAATAAGGTGGATCAAATAATACACCATCAAATGATTCCGTTTCTAATGTTTTTAAAAATTTTAAAGCATCCATATGAAAATCAGCTTTCCTTTTTTCATTCAAATCATTAGTGACATCTGCAGGACTATTTTCACCAGCAAATGGATCACACCAAACCCCACCATTAATCTCTTCATTTAACAAATCACTAATTGGTTTAATCGTAAATGTCCACTTGTTTGGCATAGCCCAAATTCTTTCAATCCTCATCAAAATTCCTCTTATGTCTCCTTACTAATTATGGCTAACTAACTGTTTTTTTTAATATATTTCATACCTTCCCTCTTAGAAAGATTGCTCAAAACCCGCTCATTATCTTGAATAAATGCATATACTATTTCAGGTTCTGTTTTGGAAAATTCTCTTAACACCCAACCAATTGCCTTTTGAATAAAAAATTCTTTTTCATGAGCACATTTAAGACAATATTCAAACAGTTTTTTGTAATCAGTATTTTCTTTGTGCTTTAAATGAGCAAGTATTGCGCTTCTTCGAATCCATAAATTTTCATCTTTAATCCATTTATCTAGAATTTTATTCATTTTAAATCTATTATTCATCAACAAAATTCCAATTAATCCTTGAGATATGGGGTCTATAAAATCCCACCATTGTCCTTCTCTTATCATTTTTTCATAGACAGTTAAAGCTTCTAATGTAATGTATTTTTTCCATTTTCTCGCTAATTTAATTGAAATATACTTCTCTTCTCGATGTGATAAATTCCATATATCCATTATTACAGAATTATATTCCTCCTGATTAGAAATTAAGTGTAAATTATTAACATCATTAACTATTGTATTCAAAATTGGAGATTTGACTCCATAAAAAGGCATAGTTGTTTTCAAATATCTCTGCATTTGTATAGCGTCTTTAGAATTCTTATTATCATTTAATGTGTTAGTAATATATTTAATAATTCGATTCTCCATTAAAACCAACTTACTTTTATTGTGAAGTTGGAACTTATCTTAACGTCTTCTATTTCTTGATTTATTCTTAGAATTGCGTTGACTTTTATTTTGTCTATAATTTTTAGTTCTTGGTTTATTTCTTCTTCTAGAGTCTCGTTGAGGTTTACTTCTTCTATTACTATTAATGGGGCCTCTACGGTTTCTACGACCACGATTATTTCTAGATTTTCTGGTGTGTTCTTGTTTTCTTTTACGCATAGGCGCTCTTTTGAATTTAAAATTAGATTTAGGTAAAACACCAAAATCGGGTGGAAGAAATCTTTCATTAATTCCTACCTCTTTTTGAATTCTTGTTAATGATTTTTTTTGTGGCTTTTGGACTAACGAAATCACAACACCATTATCTCCTGCTCGTGCTGTTCTTCCACTTCTATGCTTGTACGCTTTCGAATTTTCTGGAGGGTCATAATGTATCACAGATTTAACATTATGAATATCGATTCCTCTAGCGGCAACATCTGTAGCGATTAATGCAAGATCTTCCCCCCTGGTGAAACTTTTCATTGCATTATTACGTTGTCCTTGAGTTAAACCTCCATGNAATATGGANACTCTNATGCCCAANTTTTCTAACTCGTCACCAATACGTTCAACACCNGCTCTTGTGCGACAAAACACAATACATCTACCATATTTTTTTATTACTTCACTNGTAACTTCTGTTTTCTTTGAATTTTTTGTAAACCAAAAGAAATGTTTCATTAAATTCATATTAATATCTTTAGGACCTACTTCAATTTTTACAGGTTGATATTGATAGTTTTTAATTAAATCTTCAACGTCATCATCTAATGTTGCACTAAACAAAATAGTTTGACGTTCATATGCACATTCATCTAATATTCTGCATACAGGTTCCATAAAACCCATATCTGCCATTCTATCTGCTTCATCAATTACAACAATATCTGTATCTTCAAGACTTAGTGCATTTTGTTCTAATAAATCGATTAGTCTTCCAGGGCAAGCCACAAGTATGTCTACTCCTCTTTCAAGTGCCCTGAATTGTTTTGAATAGGAAGTTCCTCCATATATTGCTAATACATCTAAATCTAAAGATGAGGCAAGTGGGGTAAGAACTGAATAAATTTGTTCTGCCAATTCCCGTGTTGGAGTAAGAATTAGTGCAGTAGGAAGGTGGGGATTTGCACGCTTACATCTTGAAATAAGAGGTAAAGAAAATGCAAGCGTTTTTCCAGAACCAGTTGGCGCTCTACAACAAATATCATTTCCAAGCATTGCATCAGGTATTGCTTCCTTTTGAACTTCAAATGGTTCAAAGATTCCTTGCTTTTTAAGAGCACGAATTAAATCACTTTGAATCGCAAGATCCGAAAATTTAGCGGACATAATTAGAGGGTTCGCTTTTGGCAACGTATATAGCATGGCTGGATTTAAAAAACAAAATAATGTTGTTTCAGTAGAAAATACTATTCTTGGTCATCAAATTCAATAGTAGACAATGTAGAATTAGCCGCCATCAAACAGGTCAAAATATCATCTACGGTTGAACGTAAACTACTTGGTGATTTTGAAATTACTGTAACCTTTAACTCTGCAATTTCATCATCTAATATTATACTTTCAAGAATAAATGATTCTGGATCATCGACTTTCAAAGTGTTTGCTAAAATTTCAACTTCTTCTTGGTCGCCTTTCCATGAAAGTATTGCTTTAAATTCCTCAGACACGAATGTCGAGGACATAAAACTAGCCTTGAGTGTTACGTATAATTTTAAGAAATTTGCACGATTAAATGCCAATAATTTTGCGGCCAAATTATTAGGGGATTTGTTTTGAGGAAAAGCAGGAGAGAGTATTATATCCGGTATTGATATTTTTTTACCAGGTTCTGGTGGTGCAAATGTTAATACAATTCAAACTGAAAATAATGGTAGAAAATGTATTTTATTACATAAAAAAAAGAATATTGAAGAAACATTACAATTAGCAAAAGCAGTAGGTTTAGAGATTGTAGAATGCGTTTTCCAATCTGGCAAGGAAAACCCCCGTTCTTTCTTTGGAAGTGGTAGATTAAATGCAATTGCAGCAGAATTAGATGTTAGAAATTCTGCGCATCCATGGTATGGTGTAGATTTAATTTTAGTTCATACAAATACAACTTCTACACAATTAGTAGAGCTTAACAAAATTCTCAAAATAGAATGTTGGGATAGAGTAAGATTATTACTAAACCTATTTACAAATCAAGCAAATAGTGTAGAAGCAAAATTACAAGTTAAATTAGCTATGTTACAAGCAGATCGTTCGATAATGAGAGAATTGGCTAATCTTCAAAACAGAGGTGAAAGATTAGGTTGGGGTGCAGGAGGTAGACATGCTCTAGAAAATAATATGAAAGTCGTCGAAAGAGAAATCGCAACATTACAACGTAAAAAGAGACGACGAGAAATTTCTGAAAATGAAAGAAGGAAACGAAGAGCTAAATCTAGAGTAAAAACCATTGGTTTAATTGGTTATACAAATGCTGGTAAATCAAGTCTATTTCAATCAATGGCGGGGAAGCCAGTACTAATTGAAAATCAACTATTTTCTACACTAGAAACAACAATAGGGAGAATGCAAAAAAGTCCTAGGATTTTAATGGTTGACACAATAGGTTTTGTAGATAATTTACCCTCTGTTTTACTAGATGCTTTCAATTCAACCATTAAAGAAAGCATTGTTTGTGATTTAATTCTATTAATTATTGATGGTAATGATGATAAAAATGAATTTATAAGAAAATTAGAAACTACATTAAGAGAGTTAGATGGGCTAAAGGAACCATTTGAATTTGATAAATTACAAACAGTAATTACAAAATCAGATTTAATTACAGATAAAAAATTAAATGAATTATTTGAGATTGTAAAAAGATATGATTTAGCAACTCCAATTAATACTTCTAGCGTTAATAAAAGTGGAATTCTGAAATTAAGACAACGTATTTTATCACAATTATATGGGAAACCTGTTTCAATTGATGTTTTTCCTGCAACAGAAAATCACCATAGTTCACAATCTGCAATAATTGCCAATTTACATGAATTAGGACATATCATCAAAGAAACAAAAATAGATACATTAGATACTTTACGTGTTACACTATGGGTCGATGATGCTGTATTGAATCGATATCTTTCTAAAAAAGGAGACCAAATAATAATTTCAGAAAAAACAAGTGAGGTTGTAGTATGACTAATGATGCAAATTTGGAGGACAAATATGTCGAGAAAATTGTTTCAATGGGGTATACTGAAGAAGATGCAAAAGATTATATTGAATCAAAAAAGCCTAAAAAAATAATCATAGATCCAAATCTTGGATTAGGTGATGTTGAAGAAATAGAAGTTAAGCTTCCAGAAGTAAATGAGTCTGTTTTTGCTAGTAGTTCCAATATTTTGCTCCCATCTCAAAGAGATGTGAATCCTTACGCAAGAGGTTTAGCAGTTATTTTACTAATTGGTTGTGTGGCGGGATTGCTAAATGGTATTGATTTTTTATCACCTACTTCTGGATTAAATAAACCTCATGATTTAATTTACGCTCAAACAATTAATGCCCCAGAAGATTCTGCAATTTTTCTTGGTACAGTAGTTTTAGAAGATGGTAGTCCCGCTCAAAATTTTACAATTAATGTAAGAGCTGAGAGAGGAGGAAATCATTTCACAACTACTGATCATGAAGGTAAATTTAGAATGGAAAATTTAACTCCTAGTTTATCTCTTTTAGATATTGCAATTGTTGAAGATGATATAACATATGGTGTTTCTCATAGAATGTTACTTAATCCACCCGCTGGATTTGAACCATATGGATTTACTCAAATTGATATCGTGTTTCCAGATAAAAGTGAATTTGGAACAGATAATGGAACCGGAGTCTTTTGGATTGATTATTCTCCAGAAGAAATGGAATTTCCATTAATTGATCCATCTGCTGCCACAATTTATTCAATATTTGGATATGGATTTGTAGGACTGGCACTTTTAGGAGGTCTTCTCTCTATAATTGCATTAAATACCGGAAACTTGGGTTTAATTAGAAGTGCATCGGGACTGGTCTTTTTCTCTATGGGGCATTTTTATTCCGCTTGTTGTTTAGGATTAGTAGTTCTTTTGCTTAGTTTTATGATTCCAAAAAATGAAGGCTTTTGAGGTATGGTGTTATCCTCTAATTGAATCGGATGACAAAAATTGAATTTGAAGAGTTGTCCGAATGGGCTTGGGCAATTAGGGAGTTGCCATCTAGCATTGAAGCACTTTATATTGATGAAAATTTAATTTTGGCTGGTGATAAAGAAGGAAATATTACTTGCTGGAATTATGAAGGTGAATTGCTCTGGAAACAAAACGTTGGGAATAGAGTAGAAAATTTTGTATTAGCACAAAGTTCTGAAAATGCAAATCTATTCTTAGTTGCAGGATTAGATATTTGTGGTTTAAATGTTTCAACGGGAGATTTGGTTTGGAAAGCAGAATTAGAAGGCATTAGTGACTTAGTGGCCATAGATGAAAAAAATCAACAATTGATTGTAACGAGTTCAGTATTTGATATTGAATATCATGATTTTATTGAGGGTTCATGTTGGAGATTTTCTTTTGATGGTGATCTATTAGGTTCTCATAAAATGGATGAAAAGGCGTGGCATTTGCATTCAGATAAAGAAAGTGTAATTCTTGGTTTAGGAAGGCCAAGAAATGGTATTTTGATGGTTGATAACGATAAATATGAACATATGAATTTGGAAGATAGTCCCATATGTTGTGGTTACAAAAATATTCTAGGGCACTCGAATGGAGTCATTTCTATTTTTAACAAAAGCAAAATAAAATCAGAAAAAATTTGTGAATCTGCAATTAGTGCTATTACCATGCAAAATAATTCTATTCTTATTTCTAATCAATCGGGGCAATTATATTATAAAAATAAAAAAGATACTTTGTGGGAATATTATTCTGAGGATATTCTTTCTTTGGTAAATGGTGTTACTTCTGTAGAGTTTGATTTAACTTTTGCAAGCACAAGAACTGATAATGGGTCCAAATTATTTTTATTGAATTCCAAAAATGGTGATTTAATATTTAGTTCTGAAAATGAAAAATCAATTAGAACTTCATCAAGTTATGAAAACATGCTTCTACTAGGAATGGAGAATGGAAAAATCCTAATTTTAGAAATGGATTTGTTACTTCGAAGATTTAATCAGAAAAATGATTCTGATAATATAGATGAAGACCGCAAAAAAATGCTTGATAAATTACGTAAACTCAGAAAATAATCATCTAGACGGGCCAATCATTTTCTCTGGTTTAATCCATTTATCAAATTGGGCATTTGTCAAATACCCTAATTCGATTCCGGATTCTCTTAATGTCAAACCTTTTTCATGGGCATTCTTAGCAATTTTAGCTGCTTTATCGTAACCTATGTGATTATTTAATGCAGTAACTAACATCAATGAATTTTCTAAATGATCTTGAATTACTTCTTCATTTGCTTTCAATCCGTCAACACATTTTTCTCTAAATGAACGGCAAGAATCTGTTAGCAATTTAACTGAATGTAATAAATTGTATATCATCATAGGTTTGAAAACATTCAATTCAAAATTTCCTTGTGTTCCGCCAATTGTAATTGCTGTATGATTGCCAATAACTTGACAACAAACCATTGTCATAGCTTCAGATTGGGTTGGATTAACTTTACCTGGCATAATTGAAGAGCCTGGTTCATTTGCTGGAAGGGATAATTCTCCCAATCCACATCTCGGTCCAGATCCAAGCCAGCGTAAATCATTTGCAATTTTCATTAAACTAGCTGCTAACGTATTCAATGCTCCTGAAGCTGAAACTATTGCATCATGAGCCGCCAATTGTGCAAATTTATTTTTTGCAGAAACAAATGGTAATCCCGTTTTTTGAGCTATTGTACTTGCAACCATATCTGCGAAATGTGGATGAGTATTCAAGCCTGTACCCACTGCAGTACCACCCAATGCTAATTCATAGAGGTCTTTCAAAACAAATTCAATTCTACGAATATCTGCATCCAACATTGATACATATCCACTAAACTCTTGACCTAATGTCAAAGGAACTGCATCCATTAAATGAGTTCTTCCAATTTTAACAATTGAATTGAATTCTGCGGCCTTCTTATGCAATTCCTCTCTTAAATCATTTAATTGTGGCAATAAACTATGTTTAATTTCTTCAGTAGCAGAAATATGCATTGCAGTTGGAAACGTATCATTTGAAGATTGACCGCGATTAACATGATCATTTGGATGTACAGGAGATTTACTACCTAACTCGCCCCCTGAAATTTCAATAGCTCTATTTGCAATGACCTCGTTCGTATTCATATTAGTTTGAGTTCCACTACCTGTTTGCCAAATTCGTAATGGGAAATGTTCGTCTAAATCTCCTGAAATTACTTCCTCCGCAGCTTCAATAATTAATTTTGCAACCTTTGGTTCTAATTGATCTAATTTCATATTTACTTTGGCCGCACTTTGTTTCAAAATTCCAAATGCCCTAATTACTGCCCGAGGCATTTTATCATCCCCAATATCAAAATTAACTAAAGAACGTGCTGTTTGGGCTCCAAAATATCTATCTGAAGGTACCTTAATATCACCCATTGTATCTTTTTCAATTCTTACATCTGAATTAGATTTTATTTTTTTGGCCGGTTTAGATTTCTTTGTGATTGGTTCTTTTGTATCTGCATCGATTCCTAAATTCAATAATCTAGTAATCGTTGCTGAACGACCTTCTTCTCTTCCTTTGCCTGTATGGCCATCTAATTTTATTGCTAAATCTTCAGGTATGCTTATGCTCAAAATTCTACGATCGCCTGCTCTGTGCTGCGCCATGCACGGTCCTGATGTTTTTAATTAATAAATGCTCTTTTTTTTCAAATTAAGCATATTATATTGAAATTATTTAATCTAATCTCTAGCCAC
>NZKH01000017.1 GCA_002692465.1 Methanobacteriota archaeon
TTGAGCGAATGCAAATCCGTGAGGAAGAATTTGATCAATAATCATTTGACCTAACCAACTACCAGGTACTTCTATTGTAGGCGTTTGTACACTTGGTTCTTGAAAATATGGTCCAAATTCAGCAATAACAGGTACTTGTACGCCATCAGGAACGTTAGGTCTCCAATAAGCTAGAGAGATAATACCATTTGGAGCAGCTCCTCCTTCCTCCATAGGCAATTCATATTCGACAAATACATGTGTTGAATTCCATTCATTTGATGTTTCTAGAACCTCATATTCTCCAAATTCCATTACATAACTATAGTTTTCATTTGTGATAAAATCGAAATTTCCTCTTTCCCAAACAGGAACTCTAACAAAAGAATCATCATTATTTTCTATAATGCCGTTACTAATTGCTTCACCATGTGTTGCCGCTATTACAATGAATATAACTACTATAACTGATGTTGCACCAAGTACTTTGTTTAGAGTTTGATTGATACCCGCTGTTTCAGCTACTGGTGTTGCTATAACAACACTCTCAGGTTTGGATTTCTGACTCTTCACGTATGTGCGACAATGATTTATGATATGAACAAAGCGCTTTAATGTTATTTTTTAGTAATTATTTTATTGTATAATTCATTAAATCTTATTGCAGTTTTTTCTTGTGTAAATGTACTTTCATTCAACACACGTTTTCTTCCATTAATTGATTGACTTTTTCTCAAATCTGGATTTTTTAATTCCTTCAAAATTTTATCTGATAAATCCTCAAAATTCCCTGGAGAAAATAATGAGCCAACAGTTTCATCAACCATTTCGGGTAGTGGTCCATCGTTTACAGTTACAACTGGAATTCCTGAAGCCATAGATTCTAAAGGAATAAGACCTTGACCTTCATAATATGAGGGATAAACGATTAAATCTGCAGATCTATAACAAGATGCTAAATCATCAAAATCCATACCTCTTTCAAAAATTACAGAATTCAAAATCCCTAACTTCTTTGCTTGATTTTTTAATGTTTTATACATCCCTCCCCTTCCAACAATTACTAACTTAGCTTTAGGAATTTCCTTCAAAACCTTTGGCATTGATTTTAGTAAGAATCTAAATCCTTTCCTCGCAGCCAATCTTCCAACAGCTAAAATCAATGGTGTCTTTGTATTGTAATTTCCTTTTAGGCCATCTAAATCATCAGCACCATATTTTTTCCGAATTTCTTCATAAGAGGATTGTTCATTTTCATCTTCATGATTAATTGGACAAAATAAATTTTCATCAATACCCCAATGAATTACTTCACAATCCCAATTTGATGGTAATGAGTAACGTGATTTAAACTCATTTTTTGTTGCGTTTGAGTTGGCAACACAAATATTACTTGCTTTAGCTGCTGCTGTTTCATATTTTGAATAATATTTTGCAGTAAATAATATTGCCAAATCATTTGGATTTTTCCATACTGCGGCTTCTTTATGTTTTTTTGCGGCAATTATCCCATCACGCTCACCTAACCAACTACCATGTAAACTGGTTATTACTGGTGCAATTTCATTTCGAAGAAATTGGATTTCCTTCTCTTTTAATGCTATTAATGGGCAATGTAAATGTATGATGTCTATTGGTTTTTTAGAATTAATTTTTTTAATTTTATTTAGAGCATTTTTTCCATAACTTCGAGTAAATGTCATAGGGGCATATAACCAATTAACTTCAACAACATTCACATTATCTATTGAAGGTCTTACTCCATTTTTCAATTTTCTTGTAATTACAGTTATTTCATGTCCCATGTTGCTTAAAAAATTGCAAAGATGGTAGGTTGCGGAACCAAGACCTCCCCATAATGGAGGATATTCTCCTGCCAGCATTGCTATGTGCATCTAAACATCTCCTAGGGTTATTTGTTTTTGAACAGTCCGATTTGATGTTAATTACAAATCGATTTAAATTGATTAAATTATTCGAGGGGTCTGATGACAAAGAAACTTGATGTCAATGTGACTGTAATACTTCCCACTTTGAATGAAGAGGAAGGTGTTGGGGATACCATTGATGCGATACCTAAAAAATTCTGTAAAAAATTAGAAATTTTAATTGTAGATGGTAATTCTTCCGATAAAACTAGAGAAATTGCTTTGAAAAAGGGTGCCAGAGTTCACATTGAACCAAGGAAAGGTTATGGAAGGGCATATCGAACTGGATTTGCAATTGCTTCTGGAGACATAATCATTACAATGGATGCAGATTGTACCTATCCAGCAGAAAAAATACCAGAATTAGTTAAGGTATTAATTGATCGAGATTTAGATTTCATTACTTGCGATAGATTAACATTAGCAGAAGATGGAGCAATGTCGGGACTACATGGATTTGGCAATTGGGCACTTTCAATAACGGGAAGAATGTTGTTTTGGAATGGGATTAAAGATTCACAATCAGGTATGTGGGTTTTTAGGAAGTCAATTTTTGAAAATTTAAAATTAAGACCAACTAATGATGGAATGCCCCTCTCAGAAGAGATTAAATTAATTACAAAAATGCATTTAGATAAAGATAAGTTTGCAGAGATTTCCGTCCCTTATAGAAAACGTGTAGGTGATGCTGAGATAAATACGTGGGGAGATGGTTGGAAAAATTTCAAATTCTTTTTTGCTAAAAGAATTGGAATAAACAAAACAAGAACAGAATGGGGGCCTTTAGAAGATAGTAAAGATTCTCTGAAAGGCAATTTATAAACTAAGTTTATTTTTTACACCAGATATGTACGAAATGAGTATAATATGATATACTAGTAAGGACGGCAACACATCTAATGAATAGAGTATCATTAAACAAAAGCGTAGCTACAATCTTAGCAACTTTGATGACTTTAACTGTATTTGCAGTAGTTCCAGTTTCGGCTGAAAGTGCAATGCCATCAGATAGAGCATGGGGAGTTTCTTATGATTGGGCGGAATATGGAGAAGATGTACATACATTAACCGGATTGAATATTGACGAAATTTTGGCTAAGTTCACAGAAGCAGCTGAAGAAGCTGGTTTTGAAATGTTAATAGCACAAGTTTCAATTGGCGAATCGATGTTTTTCATTGAGCAATCAGTTGGTGCAGAAACCACAGTTGATGATTTAAGTGGAAATGCACATCAAGTTACAGAGCATATAACTGAATTAACAGTTGTTAATGCTATGTTGTTTGACATGATTATGTT
This sequence comes from Methanobacteriota archaeon, assembly GCA_002692465.1. Classification (GTDB taxonomy): domain Archaea; phylum Thermoplasmatota; class Poseidoniia; order Poseidoniales; family Poseidoniaceae; genus MGIIa-I. The sequence continues at coordinate 3,205 of NZKH01000017.1, forward strand.
GATGGAATGGGAAGACTCAGATGCAGGAAATGATGATGAAGATCCAACACAACAAGGCGCTGCGATTGATTTTTCGATGCAAATGAGTTTAGATGTGTTATTATCATTAGATTCTAAATATACAGAATACAGAACAACAGCAGGTAATGAAATTGTTGGAGCAGACATGGTAACAACAATGGATGCTTCTTTAGGATTTAGTATGAATCATGATAGTGCTTGGACTGGAGGAGATGATACAGTAAATGTTGCTATGGCAATGTCTAATAGTATTGGTGCAAGTATAATTGATTCTAATGTAGAATGGAGATTAGATCAACCTTATGACGTTCATGATTCAATAGATCATTCAGTAACAAATAGTTTTGGTTGGATGTGTGATACTGAAGCTGAAGGATTAACAATTGAAGATGATATGGAACAAGGAGAATACCTTGGTGATGGAGAATTTGCAGAATCAACAGAAGTAGAGCATAGGACAATCACAACACCTTGTGGTGAATTCACAGGTAATTATGCATCCGAATTAAATTATGCATTTTCATTGTCTGGAGTACCTGCTGATTTATTGGGAATGGAAGTAGATACTTTCAATATTGATATTAACGATGCCCCACAATATACTGGAGATTTTACTTTTTCTGGAGATGACATAGACACTTCAAGTCCTTTAGGTGTCTGGGTTTTTGACCCCGAAACAAAATATAACATAGAAATTGATGATGCAGGAACACAAGTTGAAGCCATGAGTTTCTTGGGTTCACCAGTACCATTACCACANATAGGAATGAATGCATTATTACTAATGCATTCTTTTGAAGGTAGTGAAGANGATCCNGGNATATTTGATGTNGTNGNNGANGAAATNGAAGCNATNATGGAAGAAATTGGCCCAGACATGGTTGGTACTTGTGATGATGGATATACAGAATTATCATTAGATATGTACAATGATGGGTATAAAGATTGTATGGACGGTTCAGATGAAGTATTCGAACACGAATTCGACTGTATTTATGCTTGGGGTTCTACAATACCTCATGATTGGGTAAATGATGGAGTGGATGATTGTGCGTATGGTACTGATGAATCATCTAACGATCAAACATGGGAATTTGAATGTGATGATGGAAATATGATAATGCTTTATGAAGTAAATGACGGAACTCAAAATTGTGCCGATGGTTCAGATGAAGTTGGTTTTACTAAGGATAATAGATTTACTTGTGTAGATATGTCAGCTAGTATTCCAGTCGAGTACGTAAATGACGGAACAGAACAATGTTCAGATGGTTCAGATGAAGGTGAAGAATTCGCACCTACAGATGAATTAATGAATGTTTTAGAACATATTGGAGCGTCAGACCTTGGAGATAAACTAGAGGCGTTCGGTCCAGCATTGGAAGAGTCAATGACTGACGGTTCAATAGAAACCATAGAGTTCCCATTTACAGATGCAGATGGAGATTTATTATGGTATGACGGGGCACCAGCTGGATTCATTACTTTTGTAGAAGAGGACGATGAAATGTATGTTTTTATAGGTCCAAATACAGAAGGTTATGAAAATGCACCAAGTTCTTTAGGGTTTGAATATCTTGTAGGATCTGCTGTTGAAGATGCAATAGAAGATGTAGGAGATGTTGATGAGATTTCTGATCTAGTGTCCGAAGAAAATGATGCTGATGGAGATGGAATACCCGATCAATTAGAATCTGTAGGAGAAATGTCAATAGAAGAAGCACAAGCATTAGCATCAGGTGATGAGGATAATGATGGGGTATCAAATCTAAATGATCAATGCCCAACAACACCTCCAAATACAGATGTTGGAAATGATGGATGTACTGTTGTACCAGATTCAACAACTGATGGCACAAATGATGGCACAAATGATGGCACAACTGATGGTACAAATGATGGCACAGATGGGTCAGGTGCTACTGTAGAAGAACAGGTTGATGAAGGGGGAATGATACCTTCAGTCTCTTTCTTTGCAACTTTATGTGTGCTTGCTTTAGCTGGTATTGCTACATCTAGAAGAGATTAGAGAAACCGCTTAAAAAAAACGGGGTCACCGTGATTACAATGAGTAATCGCGAGTGGCCCAAAACGTTGGCGCGTTTACTTGCTTTATTTGGAGTAATAGTTTTAGTGAGCCTTTCAGGTACTTCAGATTGGTTTGCAATTAATGCTGAAGGAAAATATGTTGAAGGATTACCAAGAGAACCAGCAATTATAATTAATTATACAGTAAATAATACTGAAGAAGAAGTTGATTTAGAATTTAAAAATTACACACCTTTGAGAACATATTGGAGAAATAGAGAACCAGTCCCAGTACCTATGATTAATTATACCGCAGAAGAATTAGAATTGCTTGCAGCAGAAGAAGAGATAGAAGAAGAAAGTTTTAGTTTACAAGATTCTAGAGAAATAATGAGTTATATCTTCGGAGCTATGATACTTATTCAAGTTTTTAGTTTGTTAATTCCAAATATGAAATTATATTTACCTATTTTTATTTGGTTTTTAGGAATTATTGGTTTTGTTATAATCGTTCCATTTGGCATTATTTCCTCTTTTGGTTTTGATGGTCCAACGGGTGGTTTTTCTGATGAAACTGAAGAAACGGATTTCGCACATATGAGTGTTGAAACAGGATTTGATTTAGAATTAAGTGGTATGAAATTTACAATTGAAACCTTAGGATTTGATTTAGGTTTAGTACCATTAGACGAACACGAATCAGTAAAGCAAACACCACCTCAAGAAGGTGAAGATAATTTTGATTCATTAATCGGATTTAATGCTTTTTTGGAATTAGAATTTTCAGACGGTTTGAAATATTGGTCATATATTCTAGTTATTTTCATTCTATTAAAAATAATTGATAGAATATATTCTGATAAGAGTATTGAAGGAAAAATTAACCCTCAGAGTAAAATAATTGATTCAGAAGAATAGTTATAGATCTAATTCATCATCTGAAATTATTGTTTTTTCATCATTTTCTTTTTGAATTGTTAAAGAATCCCAACTTTCAATATATTCATCAAGATCAATTGCCTTCAATGCTCTTTTTCTAATCATTATTGCTAACCCTAATGAAATTAGTAATGCCAAAACAAAACCACCAATTGCTACATTAGCGCCACCGCCAAAAACATCGATAATAGAAAATTCCCCAGCGCCAATTTTAATATCCAATACTTCTTCATCATATCTTAAATCAGTATCTGTGGCTGTAACACGTATAGATGCATAACCTTCTGAACTTGGAACCCAAGTAATTACTCCAGTCCAAACGCCATCATTTGCAGTCGCATCTCCATTAATTCCATCATCATTCAATTCTACACTCCAATTTTGTGTATCTAAAATGATTATAGCACTAACATTCTTTGTAGTTTTATCATCATCTTCTAGTTTAACAGTAATCCTTAATTCTGAATTTTCATTTACTATGAAATCATTTGGATGTGCATTTAATTCGTACAATGAGGGCCTACTAGCTTCTGTAATGACGTTAACAATACGTTCACCAGTCCCCCCAAGCATATCTGTAACTTTTAATTTGAAAACATATACTCCTGGAGATAATGAATAATCAATTTCTTTCCCTCCGCTTTGTGTTTGAATTTTTTCCCATGAACCGGAATCTGTTTGGATGCTCCATTCATAACTTAATATGTCATTATCAGCATCAAATGAATCCTCAGCACTTAGGTTTACTAATTCTCCAGGCTTAAATGTAAATGTATCTGAGTTACTTTCATAATGGGCAGTAGGTGATGTAATTGATGCTATAGGATTAGAAGATAATACATTTAAAACCAAATTTTGAGTTGATTGCATACCTTTTGAATCTGTTAAAGTAAGAGTTAATTCATGGACTCCATTTGCAAAATTAATAAAATAAATTTCATTGTGGTTTACATTTTCCATTTTAATTCCAGTATTGGAAACTAAAAATTCTGAATTACTTTGCAAACTTAAAGTAAATTCGTCACCATCATAATCAATACTTCTTCTTAAATCAAATAATATACTTTTATCCGAATAAAAATCATTTTCGAAATTGGGACTATCCATTATGATTACTGGCGCAGATGGGTTAATTGTAACAGAGATAGATGTGGATGCGGGTATGTTTATTCCGTCATCAATTTCTAATGTAATAATGTGATTTCCTGCAGTTAATCTTCCAAACCAACCCGATAAGTTATTTTCCTCATTTAATGATAAAACACCATCTATATCACTTTTCCAAGTTATCGAAAGCAAATCACTTCTAACATCAGGTAAATTCTGATTACATTCCCAATCAATATTTACTTTCCATTGTTCATTTAAACTGTTACAACTGGAATCCCAATCACCACTTCCATTAGCTACAAAAGAAATATAATCAGAACTTTGGTAATTTTCTTCATCCAAAGGAGTGCTAATTATTGCAATTGGCGGCGAATTTTCTACTATGACAATGGCACTTTTTTCAACCCATTCCCATTGATGTTTAGAATCTGTAATTCTCAATTTAATTTCATGAGTTCCAGAACTTAACCATCCATTCCAAATTAATGAATCAATTCCAGTTCCATTGAAAAGTAAACCATCAATGTTAGAATACCATTCTACAGTTATTTCATCATTTTCAGGATCTAGGGAAGAACTTCCATCTAAAGTTACTAATGAGTTTGAATAATTATTTGCTCTATTAACTGTAAAATCAACTTGCGGTAATTCATTGAATAGGATAATATCTACATTCCAAGTAACTAAATTTCCAACAACTCCATCATCAAAGGTAATGGTAACTGTAAGTGTGTCTTCTGGTGAATCTACAAACGATAAGTACCAAGCCATATCGTTATCCGGTGCTTGTCCTACTTGTGAGTTATATGAGTCTGTAAGTAGTATTGTAAGTTCTTCTCCTTCGGGGTCATAAGTTCCACTTGCATTAAATTCCACAATTGTAGAGCGTGGGATTCTAAGTACTCCATCTCCATCAGTATTTGGACTAATTTCCATATTCACAACGGCTGGAAGATTTGTCAAAGTAATTGTACGATTTTCATAAGAACATGCATTTTCGTCATCACAAACTTCTAGTGTTATTTTATGAACTCCATCTGAAAGGCATTCTAAAGATTCAGGACCATTTCCAGTTTGGATTTCATGATTCGCAACAAATGCTGAATTATTTTGAGCCATCATCAAAGAAATACATTCGGAACCAGATTCTAATAACTCACCATCAATATCACTAAACCATGAATAACTCAAAACATCATTATCAAGATCCCATGAATGTGATGCATCAAATTCAACAACACCTTTACTTGGGAAAATTTCATTTTCTTCAGGAGAAACCCAATTAATGATTGGTGCTTGATTAGATAATGTGAGATTACAAAATAGAATCAAATCATCGTAAAATGTTTGTATTCCAGTATTATTTGAGGTATTGTCGTATGTACATGTGATGTCTACTTGTTCGTCTATACTATTAATTCCTGAAGCTGTCCATTCTCTGACAATATAATTTTTCATTTCAGCATGCCCTAAATAATCTGTAATTATTGAAAAATCATCATTATAGTTTGAAAATTGAACATCAATATTTGCAAAAGGCAAACCATTTTGAAATTGATTAAGCACCCAAACATCTAGATCATATGCTTCTTCAATTTTAGACCCGGGAATTATTGATGTTGAGTTTTTTAGGTCCAAATTTATTGGTTTATGAAGGTGCAATAAACTTAACCCGTCATTGAAAATAATGGACACATTTTCACTAGTTTTTGCAGTAAATTTTGAAATATTTACATTTGAATTTGTTAATTCTATATTTCCATCACAAGTTATGCTTTCACCACCTAGTTCTAAATTTAAAAAGTGTAAACAATTACTGCTTTTTATTTCACTATTTGTAAATAGAGAGTCACTCATTCCTGAACTTGCTTCCCAAACCATTCCCCAATTTCCAGTATTTGTATTACCATTAATTTCCAAACCGTTTATTTTTGCAGCAGCATTTAGTTTTACGATTTCAGCACTACGATTTAGCTCAAATAATGCCGAATCAAGATTAACATGTCCAACTTGAGATAATCCACTATTATCTGCATATAATCCATACCCATCATTTTGAGGCTCTGAAACATAAATATTGTTTAGATATAAATCAATACTGTTTTCTATGTATATCCCGCCAAAAAAGTCGTTGATTGATGTACAATTAGTGCAGGATACATTTCTACCATTTGACTCAACATTATTTGAAAGATCAAAAACAATTCCAGAACCTTCCTTATTATTTGAACCTAAATTACCATTTGAAATAGAAGTTAAGTTTTGAAGCATTACGTTACTAGAATCAAAAATATAAGCACCAGACTTCCCATTTTCTACCGCATTAATCCAATTTGTTCTTACTGTTGCATGATCAACTAACAATCCATATTCTGTATTATCATACAGATTCCAATTGTAACCATTTGTGGCTCCCCGCTCAATAAATATCCCTGAAGCCGCAGAATTCGATACATTTACATTAACCAATTCTGGTGGTCCATTGTCAAAAGCTGCACGGATATAAATTCCAGAATCGTGTCCATATGCTCCTATTTTTCCACAATTTGAAACATTCAAATTTCTCATGAATAATGTGTCGTCTACGAGGTATCCCACTAAACCGGGAACTGGATTATCGTGAAGATTTACATCTTCAAAAATAGCACCACTGACATTTACTTCGATTGCTGCTATGCCTTCTGAGAATTGAAAACCATTTGAATTCTCACCCCCTGTTCCTGAGATTTCAAGACCTTCAAATGTAGCCATTACATAGTTAGAATAATTTGAACGATCTGCTTTGTCTACAATTACTCCATAAAATCTACTATCTTCAATTATAGCATCTCTAATTACAGCATTTGTTTGAATAGCATCATCATATTGTCTAACCCAAATTCCATTATCACAACGACTAAGGTTAAGATTTTCAAAATATGGAATAGCATCCATAATCCAAATACAAGTTGCAGCAGCTAATGTTGATCCTGTGACATTGCTGATTTGAATATTTGAAAACAATCCACCAGAATTTCCCCAGAAATTGAATCCCCGAGTTAAAGTTCCATTAATATACACATTATCAAAAATAGGCGCAGAAAAATTCCCTACAGAAATTCCAATACCATATCTCCAATTAGAATTAAACCCACCATGCTCATCTTGTCCACCTTGTTCAATAATTATATTTTCAAATATTGGTGTAGCTCCATTATAAATATCAATACCTACTTTGTCTGCGTTTTCTATTTTGACGTTATTTATTTTGGGATTACTTGAAAAAATAGTAATTCCATAATCACTATTTTTTATTGTCAAATTATTAATTTCACTCGCTTTATTTTTTGAAACAGACTCAAAAGAGATACCTTCATGATCCCCAGAACCTTGATTATTCATAATTACAGGACACGAAATTGTACCTTCAATAATTAATCGTCCTTCAACAATTAATCTGACTCCCTGATCTAAATTTAATTCAGTACATGCTTCAATTGTCAAAATATCATTAGATGCAATAATATAGTCATTATCTAATTCTACAATTCCATTCCAAACAAAAGAACCTCTTGCAGATGTATTATTTGTCTCTGAAATATTTTCTTGAAGTGTAGAAGTAATGGGTTGCATTGAAATAGCGATAAAAAAATATGCAATCAGAAACACCCATTTCTTCTTGTGCATAATGGGACGAGAGACCCGCTCCTTTCAAGCCTTTGTGGTGATATGTGTGTTAGAATTATTATGCTCTTCCCGTTTTTATTAACCATCGATGTAGTTTTTTTTGTAATTTATTGCTAGCATTATAACATTCTGCAGAATTCCATCTACCTATTGCTTGTGTCCACGCAAAAGCTCGCTTTTCTTCTTCTAAAATTCCTAACCATGTCCAATAAATAGCAATCGCTCTACGTCCTGCAGGGCGATTTTCAAGCTCTAGGTTGTTATTTATAATCGACTTTAACTGTAATAATAAATCCGATTTATTTGTGTTTTCAAATTCAAGTTTCCAACAAATTAATCCTATATTTCTAAGTATATTATTAGTTTCAAAGTCAAATTTTTCATTTAGTACAATCGCTTTTTTCCAAATCATTTCTTGTAACACTTCTGATTTATTAGACGTTAGTTCAGTAATTTCATTTCTTATGTTTTCTGCTTTTTCAAAATCTTTTTCGTATAAAGATAATGTGTGCTTAATAATTGCCATTGCAATTAAACAATTTCTTTTTTGCTCCATATTTAATGAATTTAAATTTATTTTTTGCAATAAAGATATTGAATTTTTATTAGGCAATTCGTCTGGAATTCTATCATCGATTTTTCTACTAATTTCTGCAATGATGAATTTAATATATTCATATTCTTCATTATATTCTATTTCATCAAACAATTTTTCTGACTCTGTAATCTCTCCAGATAATCTTGCAATTCTATAATTTAGAATCGAAGCCTTGCTCTTTCTTTTTTCTAAAGCACCAAGTTTGCTAGCATTTTTGATAAGTTCCTCAGCATTTTTCCAATTTCCTAATTCACATTCTGAAATAGATGCAAACCAATAATATTCACCATTTTTTCTATTATTAGAAATCATGTTATGGAATAAAGCACTAGCTTTTGCCGGAAATTCATTACATATTTTATCTGCATTTTTTTGTAACCAGCCACCCATAACTTCTTTTTTTGCTTGAATCTCATGGAACAATCTTAGAAAAGAAAAATTTTGTTCAGAAAATTTAGATAATTGTTTTACAAAATTAAAATGTAAACCTTCACGCTTTTTTTCTTCCATTTGGGAAATTAGTAAATTTTTAACAAAATTGTGTAAAAATACTTTATTATCATAATATTTAATTAATGATAAATTATCTAAATTTTCTATTTGCTCTTTGTAAAATAAATATTTTATTTCTATTGGTTCAGGTTGTATTGCAAGTTCATAAATTGCATTGAGATTTTCTTCAGTAAGTGGCGCTAATATTTCGTTTTGTAAAAAAGAGCTAATATCTTTTTGAGTTGATTCAAAAGACATTTCTTCATTTACCATCGTAATTCCAAGTGGATGCCCATCAAAATATTCTACAATTTTATTTACTTCTGATTTTTCAAAACCTTGTAATAGAAGTTTTGCAGAATCAGGCTCTAATCCAAAAATTTCTATTTCATTTAATTTAATATTTGGTAAAGGTGGCCTACTTGAAATTATTATCTTGAATTTCAAATCGGATAATTTTAATATTAACTCAATAACATCTTTTTTGAAACGCTCATCTATTTGTTCAAAATTATCAATAACAAATAGATTATTTTTAATTTCATTTTTAATTATTGCAATTAAATGTTCTATTTGACTCGAGAGTTTACTTATGCCTAACCATGTTTCCACGATTGTTTTAGGACTTGAAATAGATGTTGCCGTATACCAATATATTTCAGAATAATTTTGCGAATTTTTATCAATAAAACTTCTTATTATTGCAGTCTTTCCAATTCCTGCTATTCCAGAAATCCAGATTGAATTTTCTTTAGATAAAACAGAATCTATTTTTTCAATTTCCTTTTCTCTACCAATCAATTTAATTTTATTTGGCGGGTTTCCTTTAATTTCAATTGATGTGATTGCGTTTTCATTCTTTTTACAGGACTTCCTACCTTTTTCAGTAATGAAATGGACATTTCTTTTTCTAGATCCACCATTAATTACGTGAGCTTGTTTTACAATTATCATATTTTCTTTTTGTAAATTTTTTAGAGGTGTATGTAACGCAGATCTTACTACTCCAATAGCATCTGCAATTCCTGGAAGTGAATTTTCTCTAGGGACGTCCCAAGCATCTTGTAATGAATCATCAAATTGATTTAACCAAACTAAAATTCGTTGCTCTGTTTGTTTGGCCATATCACCTCGTAAAGTAATTAGATTCAAGAACTTTTGACAAATTACTTCATGAGCCCACCGAGGTTATCTTGTACTAATGGCATTGAAGCCACAAAATCTCGACCTTCCTCGTGAGCCGGGCGTTTATTTGTTTAAAAACAAATCAAAAAAGGTGCTTTATGTTGGTAAAGCAACCGATATAAAAAGTAGAGTTAAATCTTATTTCTCTTCAAACCCTGATCGATTAATGATACCGAAATTAGTTCAAAACACTGAGATAATAGATTACATTGTAACAATTAATCCGGACGAAGCATTAATCCTAGAACGTGAATTAATTAGAAAACATAAACCAAGGTATAATTCGAGATTAAAGGATGACAAATCATATCCATTAATTGTCCTTACTAATGAAGAATTTCCAAGAATTATGTACACCAGAAACCCCCCTGAGGGAAGTAGAATTTGGGGCCCTTTCCCGAATGTTGGTGCGGCTAAGCAATTAATACAATTATTAAGAAAACAATTTGGAATTAGAGACAAAGATTGTCGTGGAAAAGATGGTTGTTTATCTATGCAAATAGGTTTATGCAAAGGCCCTTGTTTAGATCCAGATAATTATGAAAATATTGTAAAAATAGTCACGAATGTATTAGATGGAAAGGGGATGCAAATAATTGGAGAGTTAACAAAAGAAATGGATAATTTTTCAAAAAATAGAGAATATGAAAATGCTGCAAATCAGAGAGATTTAATCAGAGCAATTCAAAGTACAATTTCTCAAAGGATTATCACTAGTAGATTTTATCGAGAATGTGACGCAATAGGATTTGCAAGTAGAGGAAACCTTGGAATTGTGACTATTTTGCATGCTAAGCAAGGTATTGTTCAAGGCCAACAAACATGGCCATTAATTCATAGAGGGGATGTTGAAGATTCAATTTGTAGGTTTTTATCAGAATATTATTCAACAAATGTTCCACCTCCTTTGATTTTATTGCCTTGTAATATTTCACAATTTTTATCTGATTGGTTATTGAAAAGGAGGGGTTCAAAAGTTGAATTAAGAATACCGAAAAAAGGTAAATTAACTGAATTAAAAAATTTAGCGGATAAAAATGCGAAAATAAAATTAGAAAAAGAATTTATGAGTAGTTTTGGTTCATTAGAAAAAAGAGCATTAAATGAATGTGCAAATTATCTTGAAATGGAATCTTTAGAGCATATTGTATGTTTTGACATGTCGCAATTACAAGGAGATGTCAGGGTTGGAGCTTGTATTAGTTTGAAATCTGGTAGGCCTGAAAAATCAGAATATCGAAAGTTCAATGTTCGTGGTGAGCAATTAGATGATATTCATATGATGATTGAAGTGATAAGTAGGTGGTTGAAAAAACAAAAAAAATGGCCTGATTTACTATTAATTGATGGAGGAAAAACTCATCTGGATTATATTTTTAATTTGTTGAAAGAACATAATTTAGAAAATAAAATATTAATTGCTGCTTTAGCAAAAAAAGAAGAAACACTCTTCCGTCTAAACAAAGAACCTTTAATTTTGGATAAAAGAGGCCGTGCATTAATTTATGCACGGGATGAAGCGCATAGATTTGTTAATCAATTTCACCGTAAAAGTCGCCAGAAAAATATTCTAAAGGATCCTTTGGAAAACATCGATGGTTTAGGTGCTAAGAAAATACAAACATTGTTGAGATTCTTTGGAGGTAGACAGGGATTATTACGTGCTTCTGTAGAAGACTTTTGTAAAGTGCCTGGAATTGGTAAATCATTAGCAAAACGTATCTATGATGGTCTTAATTAATACATAAATTGAGCTAAATCATCATCCATACTATTTCCTCTTGGATTTCCAAATTCATCCATTCCAGCGGAACTAACCATCATTCCACCAGCCGCAGGCATAGCATTTCGATTAAGTGCTTTACGAGCAGCAAATTCGAACTCATTCTCTAATCTCTTTGATTTCTTACCAACTCGATGCCTTCTCCAAAAGAATAGTAATGCCATTGCCAAAACAACTCCCGCTAGGTAAACACCTACCTGTTTTAGAATCCAATCCCATCCAATAATAATTGAAAAACTCAATGTATCTACAGATCCAGCTGTAGGGACAGAATAAAAGATATTTTGTCTTCCATCATTTTCAGAAGTGGTACCTTTATTTGATGAAGAACTAAAATCTCCTAATTCTAGTCCAGGAGGTAGAGTGATTGAAACATCTACTTGTGGGATATTTCCTAAAGGTCCTAAAGTCATATCAGGACCTGTGATGTCTGTGGAAAATGCTTGTCCGTTATTGTTTATCAGAATACCATTACCATTTGTAGTAACACCTGGAGCCATGTTGTTTGCAAAACTACTAGTGAAAGCATGTGTTATTTGTAAAATAGGGCTAGTAAAAAAGTTCGTGGGTTTACTAGTCATTACAGAAATTCCACTTTCAGAATATGATGCTACAACAGTAGTTGGTTCTAAACTTAATTTTAGTGATAATGGCTTTAAATCGCTTACATCTCCTGAATTTGGAGCATATAAATTTTCAACTTCGACATCAATTTCTATTGCAGATAAATCAATATTTATATTTTCATCTTGAATTGAATTAGATTGAATCTGATTTGATAATCCCTCACCTAACTGATCTGCGAAATTATAAATTCCAAGCTCTGTTAATTCAAATTGAATATTTTCTCCAAATAATGGAATTTCATCACTAAAAATTGGCTCAGTCGTATCAAAATATACGATTTGTCTTAATAGGTCAGATGGTATTGCTTCTATACTTATCTGATTTCCATTTTCATCTGCAGGAATTATACTTCCAGCAACTCCAATTCGATAAACATCAATTTGAACATCTCCCCCTAATGTTAGAGTAATTGCTTTTGACCATTCATCAATATCTAATTCTTCAAAGTTAAGATTAATGTTTGCTTTCATACAAGTTTTTTGCGTAGCAGTACAAATTTGTTCACCAGTATCTAAATCGTTTATTGGATGATTCCATTCCCATGGATTATTTCCTTTTAGATTGATAGCAGAATTACCAGTTCCATCTAATTTTGATTCTAAACTAATAATTCCAGATTCATCTTCTGTATCAAGCCAAGAAGGTAAAACAATATTGAAAGAAACCTCAGTTGGAGGTAAATCCCCAGGGATCATTTCTTGAATATAATCTTCACCAAGGTCAACTCCGAGTTCTAGTCCGGAATTGAGAACTGTTTCAAGGTCTTCATTACTTAATTCACTTAAATTAACGGGAAGTGCTTCAGTGTCCATTTGACCAGTAATTAAATCTAAAAGTCTGAATTCAAATGTGTTTTCAGTTGAACTGCTCATCAATACTGGAAATGTATCATCCATAGCATATTGTCCATTCAAACAGTAATGATTATGTGGAGATGTTTGCACATTAGCACAAGTACTAGAATCATGAATTAAATTAATTCCCGCTGTATTTTCAACATTAGTTCTCCATTCCAATGGGCCTGTGTCTATCTCTGTCCCTATAATCATTTCAAATGCATCAGTAATGCCGCCTATTGGGAATTGAGAGGCCAAAGATGATAAATCTGCAATCTCATTATGTTGTACCAATCTAATTCCTTCACTTGTAATCCATGGTGTTTCAGCAAAATCAGTATTATCCATAAATTGGAAACCCCAATTTTCCATTGATTGATTACTAATATAGTGAACATACAAATCAATGTATAAATTTGCTTTACTTTCATCCTGTAAATCAAGAGTTACATCAATGCTTAATGATTTATCATTATCAATATCAATCTCTACTGGGTCATCTGAAACTAATTTATACCAAATTTCTCTAGTTAATTGTGAATCTCCATCTGTAGCGCCTGTATTATCTATTTTCCAAATACCTTTGTGATAAGTACTAGAATCTGGATTTACATGAACTTTTCTTTCCCCATAACATGGAATATTTGCTGGGTCACATTCATCTGAGCCAACATCAATTATATCTCCATAACCAGGAGGATGAATTGTAAATTGTGAATCATGTCCACCAGCAGCAAAAATAGAAAATGGCATTTTAATTGTAGTGCCCATTTTTAATAATCCTTGCAAAGTATTTTCTTGGTTAGTATTCTCATTTCCAATAAAATTTAATTTATCTTGATCTAAATCTATTGTAACATTTGATTTAATACATAAAGGAGGATAATACGCGTTTTCAATAGCTTGAATGTTACTTCCTCCTGCAGAAGAGTGAGCATCACTATCTGGATTAGATGAACATGGAATAACTCCTCCAGTATTAATGTCATCAACAGTTACAACATAATTTGTTGTAGCCCCATTTGAAGTTCCAAAATTAGATGCTAAACTTTCTACATTTTGTCTTGCACTATCTAATACCATATCAGAAACAGTTTGAGTGGAACCTCCCGGTCCATCAGCATCAATGTCGAAGTAGTTACGAACATAATCTACAGGGATACCCATAGTTTCTCCAGCAGAACCATCTCCTTGACCATCAATATCAAAATCAATACCTCCAAGGGTTGATCTTGCAAATTCATGAAGTCTCCATTCCATAACTAATTCAATAGTTGCTGAATTTTGAAAATTAATTTGATAATTTCCAATTACCCAATCTTGGTGATTTGGTGTTCCATCATCATCAGGATCCCAATCATCACAAACACCAGCGATTACTGCTTCGGGTATGCCATCTCCATTTGCATCTAGAGGGATATTACATGATGTATTTGAAATTACACCATCAGTAGAATCTCCAGCATTTGCAAAAGGAATTACCATTCCTGAAAACATAATTAGAATAACACAGATAGCAATTCGGCGTGTTCCCATGTAACCCCCCTTATGTCCGCTCATTTAACAGCGTTTGCCGTATCGGCCTATTACATACCGCATAAAAATAGGTGAAAATATGGAATTGAAAAATCATTTAAACCCCTATTCCAAATTACAATTTTCTATTGCAAAGGAGTTAGAAAACCTTGGTCTTAGTGATTCTAAAAAATTAGAATTACTTGAACAAATACCCTCTCGTTGGGAGAAATTAGGAGATCTTGTATTAATTCCAGAGGATTCATTAAATTCTAAAATTTGGATTGAGATACTTTCTATGTTAAATGATAAAATTTGGAAAATTTTTTGTGACATATTAGATGTTTCAAAAGTGGGAAGACAAAATAAGATAAAATCCGGACCAATGAGGAAAAGCCAAGTTGAATTATTATATGGGGACAATGGAGTTGTATTGCATAAAGAAAATGGTATTATTTTTGAGTTTGATACTACAAGAGTAATGTTTTCTTCAGGAAATATATCTGAAAGAATAAGAATGTCAAAGTTTACTTGCTCAAATGAAGTAATACTCGATTTATACGCAGGAATTGGTTATTACACATTACCCCTATTGGTTCATTCAAGAGCTAAATTAGTTCATGCCTGTGAAATAAATTCTGATTCAATTAAGGAGTTAAAGAAGAATTTAATTCATAACGGAGTTTCAAAAAACTGTATTATTCACGAAGGAGATAATATTTCTATATTGTCAAAATCAGACCTTATTGGTAAAATAAATAGGGTGATGTTAGGACTTCTTCCATCATCTGAAAATGGTTGGAGTTTGGCAATTAAAGCTTTAGATTCAGCAGGAGGTATGTTACATTTGCATGGAAATGCTGTTGCTAAGGAAGAAAAAAAATGGGCCGAACAAGTAATTAAAAAATTAAAGAAAATCTCAGACGATACAAATAGAAATTTTAAATTTAAATTAGAACANATTGAAAAAGTAAAATCATANGCACCAAAAATAAATCANATNGTATTAGATATTCGAGTTTTTAAGTAGAGTTTTTGTAATTGTTTTCAAGTAATATTGCTGAATNATATTCTTCTTNAATTTCACTAACATTTGATTTTTCCCCTAGGCTATAATTGATTACTACNCCATGAATATCAATAAAAAANGCCATTGGNATGCCAGTTACACCNAATTCAGTTGCTAGATTNGGAGCTTGAATAAATGGGCGATTAATATCTCTGCCAATNCTTTCAGAAGCATTTTCTTTCCATGAACTCATATTACTATATTTTGGNTCTGAATCCTTATTNAAAATTAATAATCTATCTTCAGGAATTGCTTGGTCGTATGCATTCAAAGTAGTTTCACAATGAGTACACCACGGAGTCGAAAAATATGCAACCCATACTTCGTCTATTGAGGATTCACCGTGTTTTAGGCTACAAATTTCAGTTTTAGCCACGGTTTCATTCATAGTGCACAGGTATTTATTTTGAATTCCGGAATCATCATAATAGTCAAATAAAGGAATTATTTGACATTCGTATAAACTAATATTTGTGATGTTAACTTCTCCTCTAGAACCACAATTTTTTGTTTCAAGAAAATAATGTGTAATTTCTGAATTATTTTCAACAGGTTCTGTACAACCAGATAATGAAAATGCCATAAGAATTGAAATTAAAAGCGCCGCTTTAATTTTACACATTATTACGTGTGTTAAGGGCCTTAATTGTAAACTTAGCCGTAAATGGGATGAAAGAAGTACTCATCCGGGGGGTATGGGCACAAAGCCAGATTCCGTTATTATTGCAGAATCGGCTAATCAAAGAAGGGTGGATCAACAATTAAACTATACAATTTTTTTAACAACAATTGTAGTTGTAATTTTTATTATTTCGGCTTATATTTTCAGTAATGAATTAATTATTGATGAATCTGAAGAAATTAATTTTTCAGAATGGAAACAAGTGCCTCTCAAAGAAAGATATAAAATGGACCTTAATTTGACTAGTTGGCGTTCCCAATTACCAGAATCAGGCCCTTATGAAATCCTTCCAATGACTGAACATTTTGTAGAAGTAGATTTACCTGCTAGTGAACAAGACGCAGGTTATCCTGAAGACGCATTAATGCATGTTGCTTTATGGCTACCTGATGTACCTGAAGGAGAAAAAGTACCTGTAATTGCAACGATTCATCCTTACTATGATTTTGGAACTGAAGTAGATGATTCAAACCCAAACACGATCCCAGATCTTGGTGTAGGGCAGTGGATATTTGAAGAATTTATTTCTCATGGATATGCATTAGCACAAGTTTCCACATTTGGTAGTGGCCAGTCCACTCATTGTCAAGATGTCAAAGGACTTGGAGAACAAATTGGCATTCAGGCTGCAGTTGAATGGTTAGGGACCCAAGAATGGAGCAATGGAAATGTTGGTTTAATGGGTAAATCATATGCCGGAACAACAAATTGGGAAGCGGCGCAAAACCCTTCTGAACATCTTAAGACAATAGTTCCAATTAGCGGCTCAATTGGTGTTCAGCAGATGTTTTATCGTAATGGTTCAGCAGAAGCTAGAGCGATGGGTTATGATTTAGCTTATGAGCTTGCAACAGCAGATCCAACTACTGACGACCTTAGAATTTGTAGTGATGATGTATTCGGCCCTGCAATGCCAGTAACAACTTCATTAGCTGCAGAATTTGGTGGAGCAGAATGGTCAGATTATTGGGAAGAAAGATATCATCTTGGAGATGTAATTGACAATTATGATGGAAGTGTCTATATTGTTTGGGGCATGCAAGATTGGAATGTAGATCCATATCATGCATTTCCAACGTATCAAATGTTGAGAGATAAAGGATTAACAGTTAGAGGCATTATGGGTCAATGGGGTCATAATTATCCAGATCAAGGAGAGGTACATTCTGGATTAGGTAGTGGATATGGTGAAGAAGCTTATGAAAACATGAGCCGTATGGATTGGGCAATTGAATTATTTAATTGGTTTGAATATTGGTTAAAAGGAATTGGTGATGAAACAGAGTCTTATGTCCAAATGCAAACTCATGATGGTCGCTGGCATTTAGAAGAAACCTGGCCACCAGAAGATATGACTTGGGAACTTCATGATCTTAGTGACTGGTCAGATTCAACCGGAACTGTAAGTGCGAATAGTGCAATGTCAATTGTAAGTCCAGTATTCGAAGAAGAGATACATCTTTCTGGATTACCTACTTTACATCTTGATGTACAAACCATTGGATGTAATGGAGGACAAATTTTTGCAACTTTATGGGATGAAACATTAGGTCTAAGACTTGGACATGCGGTTATGGATGTTAGATATCGAGATGGAGGTTATGATGCTAAACCAGTCTCTCCAATATTTGGTTCATATACGATGTTAATGGAATTTAATCCTCTAGATGTAGTTCTTCCAGCAGGACATCATTTGTCAATAGAATTAACAGATACTGGAGAAGATTACCTCCCAAGCACTTGCGCAGTTACAGGACTTTCAGTTCAAGGGGGTACTTTTGGAATGCCTTTGATTGATAGGCCTGTGGAACATGAAAACTGGTTTGAAGTTGCACATTACAATGCATCTGCGGTTTGATTAGTATGCGAATACTTGTTTTCGAAGACACATATGATATTTTAGAAATGGTTACAAATTTTGATATTAATTTGGATAATTTCGAAATTAAACAATATTGGGATACGAATAATTCTACTACTAGAATTAAAGAATATAGCCCAGATGTACTTTTATTAGATTATTATATCAATCCTATTAATGGATTACAAGTACTTCAAGAATTAAATTTGGCAGTAAGTAAAAATCAGATAGAACGCCCTTCAAAAGTAATTGGTATTAGTTCATCATCTACCGCAAATTCAAGATTTTTGCAATTTGGCGCAGATGATTCCATAATAAAATTTGAATTAAATAAATTAGATATATGGGATGCGAAGCAATCGCCTTAATTTTAATTAAACGATTTTAACAAATAGTTATTTACTAATTTAGGAGAGCCTAAAACATGGGAGAATACCCCAAGTTAATGATGCTTCAAACTTGCCCTTATTGTTGGAAAGTCAGAAGCCTATTGGAGCATTTAAAAATTGATTTTTCAGAGTCTCAATTAAATCCCCTCAGGAGGAAAAAATCATTAAAATTTGCAGGAGACTGGGGTAAAGTACCAATTTGGAGAGAATCAGAAGAAGATTTTGTAATTGATTCTACGCCAATCATGTTGTATCTTGATAAGAAATTTAATGATTCTAAATTATCAAATGAGAATTTGGCTAGGCAAGAAGAATGGTTAAGGTGGGTTGATGAAAAATTATCTAAGGCAACTATTCCAATCTTATATGGTTCAATAGGATCTGCATTGAGCAGTACTAGAACAGTTTCAAAATTAGAAAAATTTGGCTTTTTTTCTAGACATCTTTACGCATGGACAGGTTTCCCAATTATGTGGGGTATTATTGCTAAAACTAGAGTAAAAAAGGATGGGCGTAAACCCAAACAGCTTTGGCATGATCTTCTTGATGATTTTATTTCTGAGTTTAATGGTAAGGAATTTTTTGGAGGAGATAAACCTGATATTGTAGATCTTGCAGCATTTGGAATAGTACGTTCAATCAGCCCTTTCAAGCAATTTAAACAAATACAATCACATCAATTAGGAATGAAATGGTACAATGCAATTAATTCTACTTTGAATTAATTATTCTTCTGCTGCAACCCAATCATCTTCGTCAGGTTCACGATACCACCATTGTCCATCTTCGTCTTGATACCATTCAACGCCATCTTCATCAACAGAATAATTTTCATCATCTTCAAATTCTTCATTTTCATTAATTAAACCGGATTCGACTGCAATCCTTCTTTTTGTTTCCAAGGCTTCTTCTTCATCATCTCTGAACACTCTTCCTGTTGGATCAACATTAGAAGTACGCTCAACATAACCTTCTTCTACAGCACTTCGTGATTCTTCAGCAAACTCTAATGCCATTTTTTCTCTATATTCATCAAATTCTTCTCTTCCGAATGAACCTGTGAATTGATTTGATTTCTTACGCATTAAAGAGTCTAAATCTACATTTTTACTAGCCTTTACAGTTGGGGCATCGGGGACACCCTCACCTGTATAATATTCTTCATCTTCGCTGATTTTATCAAATGTTCTTCCTTCAGGATCTATGTCTTCGAGTTCTTCAATTAGTAAATCATGTTCATCATCATCAATTTTTTCTTCTTTATGAGCCTTAACAATAATTTTTACAAAACGCCTAATTTCTTTTGATAGAGCTCTATCATCATCGAATTCATCTGGAATTTTTTCTATTTGTTTCAATAATTTATCGTAAGGTGTCCCTGTTAGTGCACCTAAAAATTTACTGAATCGACTTTTACGTTTCGCCATGCCAATACAACCCCCCAGTAGACAACATTGCTTCAAACTTATGATAAAAAAACATTAGGGACATACAGAGCGACGATGGTATCAGAATGGCTTCAAAATTTGATGGTAGAGTATAATTCCATTTCATTAGAAAAAAAAGAGTCATATTCTTCATTAATTCAGATGCCTGGAATTATTTTTGAAAAATTAATTAAATGGGCATTAGAAAACCTTCCAGATGAAATTTTAGTTGGTTTTGATCCAAATTGGGATAGGCCACATTTAGGAGAGGTAGATGAATTATTTTTATCTCAAAAAAATAAAAAACAACTTTTTGCTGGTGAAGGATATATTTTGGGAGAACCGAATATCGTAAATAGAGGAGATTCATTTTCTGTACACCATATTCCTGAAGAATGGACCGATGATTTTTTTGCTGTAGATAGAGGCCCAAGAGGTGGAAGATTCACTCACTGGTTACACACACATCCTAATGCAGTAGCTATTCCAAGTGGTGCTGATGCTGATGCTGCTCAATATACTGAAGGTATAGACATGATATTGGGAATTCAATTTTCACCAGAAGGAATTTATCCGTGGTTTGATGATGTTGAAGGAGAAAGAAGACCATTGATAGATAGAAACAAAGGAGTTATTGGAATAGCTTCTACAGGACATTTAATTCATGGGTTAGAAGTTATTGCTTATCACCGAAGTGGAGTAGGAATTAATGTTATCTTTGTAGATGAAAATAATTACCCATACGGATGGGATGATTTTATTCTTGAAGAATAAATCCCTCATTTTCAAAAGAATATATTCTTGGTACTCCTGTGGGAATTTCTAATTTAACTATAGAACTTTCATCTATTTGTTCTAGTTTCATTACAATACTACGTAATGAATTTCCATGAGCTGAAACGAGCACGTTTTTGTTTAATTTTAATTCAGGCATAATTAATTCATCAAAGCAGGGAAGAGTTCTTTCAGCAGTCATTTTCAAACTCTCCCCATTTGGTGGAGGGATATCAAAAGATCTTCTCCAAATATGAACTTGCTCTTCACCAAATTCCTTTCTAGCATCGTCTTTATTCATTCCTTGTAAATCACCATAATGCCTTTCATTTAATCTCAAATCGCTAACAATTGATGTTGGTTTTGTTTGAGAATTTCCTTCAATTATTATTTCAGCAGTCTTTTGTGCTCTAATTAATTCACTAGTAAATACAGAATCAAAATTAATGTTTGTCAATTCTTCTGCAGCATTTTTTGCTTCTAAAATACCTTTTTCAGACAATCCTACATTTTCCCATCCTGTAAATAAATTTGCAGCATTCCAAATTGATTGGCCATGTCTAATTAAGATGAGAAGTGGCATTGCTTTCAAATGATGCTAATGTATTCAATCTTTCAATATTTTCAAGGAAAAGATAATTCTACAATCCACAAAATGACTAGTGGTGCAATTCCCATTGCTAAATCTCTAAGAAATAGAATCAATAGTGTACTTGATTGAGCCGCTGAGATTTTTTCAAATTCTTTTTGCATTTTTTCATCAATAATATCTGAGACTTTCCCGGCTCCTTTTCTAGCAACTTCAATAGCAGCACCAGTCGCAACAGATGTTAGCAATCCGGCGGGAGTGAATTTTCTGGCCTTAAATGCTAAAAGACCCCATGTTTTCAAAGAATTTTTTGCTATTGAAGTACCTATTTCTTCCTCTCCTCCTTCTTCTTTTTTTGAAAATTTTCTTAATAGATTTCTAATACCAAATCCAGTATCAGCAATTTTTCTTAATCTTTCAATGTTCCGTTTTTCAATTGCACTAAGCATACTTTTTACTCGAATAATTCTTAATATGTCTAAAAATATCCAAATTGATGTAAATAAGAGTATAATTACCAATCCAAAATAATTGGTGTTATTCCAATCAGACCAGCCTAATGGATCGCTACTAATTCGAAAAACAAATACAATTAGCATTGGTATAAAAAATGCTAAAATCTCATTAAAAATTAACAAACTATATCCTTTAATGGGTAAATCTTTCAAACGTTTGATTGCCCAACCGCCATGAGGAACTAATTGCTTTGTAACTCTAATAAATGGATTTGTTAGAAAAATTATCCTCATCAACATCGGAATGAAAAGAAATAAAATATATGCTTCCCAAATGTTTTGGGGCGGAATTGAAATCAATGAAAGCGGTTCGACCACAATACCTCTTAGAACTCATTACTTTTGAATTAATTTACGTAGGTTTCATGTTTGAGGGCCTCTTCGGACTAAACATGTCATTTTCACATGATATGTCAGATTGGCTTGGTATGAATGTAAATCGTGAATGGATTGATGCTAATGTTAAGTGGAAAGATTTCGGAACTGGAGTCAGATTAGGGAAGCTAGCAAGACAAGATAAAATTAGTTTAGTTTTGTATGATTGTGAATGTGAAGTTGAGGTAGATGCATTTGTTCCTCATATGCATCCAGGAGGAGAAGCATATCTTGTTCTCGAAGGAGAGGTATATGATGATCAAGGAACATATCCCAAAGGTTCAATTGTTTGGATGAACCCTGGTTCACAGCATAATCCTAAAACAAGGGAAAAAACATTGATACTTGTTTTATGGCCTAACGGAGTAAAAGTAATCTAATTTTCAGGAATGATTCCTGTTCAATCGTCAAACACTTGTACATCTCTTGTTTTAATGATTAAATCTGTAAATTTGCTATTAAATCTTGTAGCTCTTACTACATGATTATCTATCCAATGGTAATTTCCTCCCCTTGGTTTTCCAAAAAT
The DNA here is from genome assembly GCA_002692465.1 of Methanobacteriota archaeon. GTDB lineage: Archaea > Thermoplasmatota > Poseidoniia > Poseidoniales > Poseidoniaceae > MGIIa-I. The sequence continues at coordinate 26,215 of NZKH01000017.1, forward strand.
AATACCGTGATATTTGAAACCATTTTTCTTTAACCATTCTTCTGTAACTTCACGATGCTCTTCAGTTCTAGATGTGAAGAAATAAATCACATGTCCTTCTTCATACCATTTATTTATCATTTCCAAGGCATCTGGATATATTTTAGCATCTTTCATACGCCAAGGTTCTTCATTTGGAATATCATCACCAATAGTTCCATCAATATCGATAAGGTAATTTTTAATCTCAGGTGGCAACACAGGACTTTTCAAAAAACCCTTAGAATCTACGACTTCATTTAGTTCATTCACATATATCCGTTTTCAACACAGTCCTTGAATACTAGCATTGTTAACGATATAACATCCGAGTCAACCTCGACTATCGAAAGATGACAGTAGGCAAATGACTCAAGGATGTGTAGAAATGGGTATGGATGAAAGGCTAAAAGCCAGATTACAAAATCAAAGATACCATTTAGTTGGTGAACACGGTGGTGTTAAAGTATGTCATTGGACTAAAGAGTCTTTATTGAGAGATAGAATGTGTTACAAAGGCAAATTCTACGGTGTTGAAAGTCATAATTGTTTACAAATGTCTCCAGTAGTAGATCAATGTAATTTGGCATGTTCTTATTGTTGGCGAGAACCTCATATGGATACTTTAGAATTAACAGATCAAGACCCTTTAGAATTACTTCATGAAAGTGTTAGGGCTCAAAGGAGATTATTATCTGGGTTTGGTGGTAATGATAAAGTCAACAAAGAGAAATTAGCAGATGCTCAAAACCCTAAGCATGTAGCAATTTCACTTAATGGTGAGCCTACATTATATCGAAGGTTAGGAGAATATATTGATGAATGTCACAAACATGGTATGACAACCATGTTAGTTACAAATGGAACATTACCAAAAGTTCTCGAAAAACTAGATCCACTTCCAACTCAACTTTATGTAAGTGCAGATGCTCCAAACAAAGAAGTTTTTGATAGAATTTGTAAACCTAAATGGAATAATGGTGCTTGGCATAAATTTGAAGAAACTATTGATTTATTGCCTAGTTTAGACACGAGAATAGTCGTTAGGCATACACTAATTAAAGGCGAAAATATGTTTGGATATGAAGAAGAATATGCAAAAATAGACGAAAGAGCTCAACCAAATTGGATTGAGGCAAAAGGGTACGTTCATGTTGGCCATTCACAAAATAATTTAGACATTACAAATATGCCTTATCATGATGAAATTTTAGAATTTTCAAATACATTAGCTAATTTGACAGGCCTTGAAGTTTTAGATGATTCTAAACCAAGTAGAGTTGCTTTAATTGGCAAGGAAAAAATACCATTGCCTATTCCAGAAATTGTGAAAGAATTTCCTAAAGATTTAGGAATTGCACCTCCAATTAAGCATTTACCTCTTGTGTAATTTAGGCAGGATCTAAACCAGGTAATATTTTGACGTCAGGATTTGTTTTTACATTTACACCTAAATCATTCATAGTTCTTGCAATAGCTTCAGATTGAAATTTTGGAGTCCATCTTTCTTCAATTCTTCTTCTTCCATTTTCAGACCATTTTATTCGATTTTCATCTTTTTTGGCTTGAATTATTGCCTCTTGCCATTTTTCTAAATTTTCATTTGAATTTGGCCATGGTAATCTTTTACCATTTTGATTATCTGTAATTGTATGGGTAAATCCTGCTTCATTTACTACTAATGCAGGAGTTCCAACTAGAATTGCTTCCATTGGTGTAAGTCCAAAACCTTCCCCATGAGCAATTCCAATTAATGCTGTAGCATTACGAATTAGTGCTGTAATTTCTTCATTTGAAATTCTTGGCATTACAATTAATTCAGCAGATAATTTCTGAGCTTCTTTTTCTAATTCTGCAGTATTCCCTCCACCTATGTGAACTAAAGGTAATTTTGAATGATTTGCAATCTTTAAAGCATCTAAACTAGCTTTCATATAACTAGCTCTACCAACGGTGATAAGGTATTCACCTGTTGGTTTATGTTCAAACTGTTCCCATACATTTAATTCATGTGAAGAAGGTGTTTCTGTCCATAAATTTGTATTTACAGCGGGCCATAAAACACCAACACCACCTGATCTATTTTCTTTATCTCTTGAAGGATAATTTCCTGCCAATGAATCGTTTTCGATTACATTCCAACCATGTGCTTTTGCCAAACGTCTAGCACTTGTAGGTGTGTTTGAAGAGATAGAAGTATTGGGACGATTCCACAATACTCTATGCCACTTTTTATCCCATTTTTTATGATAATTAAGCATAATTTTTGTTAGCCACAAGGGTCTAATTGGTTTGCCATTTAATTTCCTGTGTAAAACATCATCATGTAATCCTCTATGCATTTCAATAAGATAAGCATGTAGTGGAATGTGATCTGGAATAATTGATAACATTTCTAATGAACCAGATGCAGAAATAAGAATTGCATCAGCATTATCAATTGTATTTTTTAAATTATTATTTTCTATATCTTCAATCAGTTTTTTCCATTCTTTTAATTGAGATTTACCGGTTTTTGCAGTAACCTCATTAAATCCTCCAGTTGGATTGATCCATGGTTTTTTAGGAGTAATTAATGGAATGTTATTTTCATTCAAGAAATCACAAACTTCTTTTGGCGCATTAAGAGTTACAAATGTGATATTCCATTTTTCTTTATGTGTTGGAATTGCTGTAAGAATCTCTCTTTGCGCACCTCCTAGTGGAGACATATCATTGTGAAACCAAATTAAAGACGGTAATTCTTCCATGATATTCCCTCTAATTTTTTAATATTCGATTATATAATTCTAGAATTTCTTTGGTGACATTTTCCCAAAGATATTTTTCCGCTGCAATATTTCCTGCTTCTCCCCATTCTTTTAGTTGTTTTTTTGATGTTAAAACTAATTCATTCATTATTTTTGATAGCTCAATTTCAGATTCAGAATTAAATGACAATCCACATTTTGCATTATCCACTAATTCGCCCAGTCCATTAACATCAGACATGATTACAGGCAATTTGTTATGCATTGCTTCTAGCAGAACAGTTGGCAAACCTTCAAATCTAGATGGGATTACAATACCCGTAGAATTTTCAAATAACCATTGTTTTTCTTGTTCAGAAACAACACCAAGAACATGAATTTGATTTGAAAATTTGATTTCATTTACTCTATTATCTAACCATTCCTTTAATTCACCTTTCCCAGCGATTATTAAGTCAAAATCAGGCTTTGAATTTAGACTTGAAATTTCCCAAGCCTTCAAAAGAACATCCAATCCTTTTTGTTCTGATAATCGTCCAATAAAAGTTAATGTTGGGCGCTCCTCCTCAACATTATTTGATAAATTCGAAGGCCTAATTGCAGAATCTGTTATTGGTACAAATCCATTTGGAATAATATCAATATCTCCCTTTACACCTTTTTTCCTCAATAGATTTTCAAAAAATGGTGTTAGAACAATTTTTCCATTTGAAGAATGCAAAGTTTTTCTTCCTTGCATAGCCCATCTTATTTTTTTAATTAGATTTGCAATAAATCCATGTTTAATATAATCATTATGATATGTAGTAACAATTGGTTTGTTTTGTTTTTTTGCTCTTTTCAAAACTTGACGAATTAATGTAGGTAATGTATCGTGTAAATGAATTAAATCAAATTCATCAATACTTAGATGATTTGTTGATACAACAGGATCTACTCCCCCAAGGATTCTTTTTGGAATTAATCTAACAACATTAATTCCTCCTCTTTGGAATTCCTTTTCATCATGTTCAGGCACATCAGCACACCATACAGTGACTTCATGTCCCATTTTTACCAATTCTCTACCTATGTGTTCTACATGTTGATTTCCACCACCAATATGTGGCCAAAACCATACGTGAACAAGCAAGATATTTAATTTGGAATCGGCATTATGAGGGGTCTTGCTCATGCCTCCGGCATGAGAATACGTTACTAATCTATTGTTCGATTATTTTTATTTTTTACCTAATAATTTATTTTTCATATTGTCCATCTTTTTTTCTGCATTTTTCTTCGCTTGATTTACAACATATTCAGTAGCTTTTGCTTTAGCTTGATTTTTTGCATTATTTATTGCACCTCCGGCCGCTTTAGATGCACTGCTCGCAGCCTTTTTCAAAAAACCCTTCTTTTTTTCCTCGGTCATACATCTTTGAATAAATACATACACATTATCCTATTGATTATTTGGACATTACAAGCGAGTAGTTCATCTAACACCAATTTCTCGGCTTGCATATGGAGCCAATTGAAACGGTTGCTTTGGTAGGGGCTGGAACAATGGGAAGTGGGGTCGCACAAAAGGCGGCTCAAGAAGGATTCAAAGTACAATTAATTGATAGAGATCAAGAATCTATCGATCGTGGAATTGGATTAATTAGCTCTACTCTTGATGAAGCAGTTAATCGTAGAATCATGACACCCGAAAAAGTTCAAGAAGTAATGAATAATATTATTCCGATAGTTGAAACAAATAATGTTGATATTGCTACCGATATTGTAATTGAAGCAGTATTCGAAGATTTTGATGTTAAATCTGGAGTTTTTGATATAATCGATAAAAGCTGTGCAGAACATACAGTAATTGCTACAAACACTTCTTCACTTTCAGTGAATGAACTTTCAAAATCCACTAACAGACCTGAAAAATTTATTGGCTTACACTTTTTTTATCATCCTGCAAAAAATAGGTTAGTTGAAATAATTCCTGGTAATGAAACAAGTATTGAAACTCTGGAACGGGTTGAACAATTTTGTAAAAGAATTGGAAAAGTTCCAATTACTTGTAAAGATAGACCAGGATTTGTTGTAAATCGATTTTTTGTTCCTTGGTTAAATGAAGCTGTATTAATTTTAGAAGACGGCCTTGGAACCCCAGATCAAATAGATTCTATTGCTAGAGAGGTATTTGAAATTGGAATGGGCCCTTTTGCACTAATGAATGCAACGGGTTTACCAATAGCATTACATTCTTCAGATTATTTGTCCGAACAATTAGAAACTCCAAGATTTAGAGGTGCATCATTATTAAGAAAAACAGTTAATTCTAGAAATAGTTGGGTTTTAGAAGAAACAAATGAAGAATCAGAACATAAAGAAGCAATAAAAAATAGATTATTAGGTGTTACATTTTTAGTTGCTGCTCAAATTGTTCAGGAGAATATTTGTAGACTTGAAGATGTAGATTGTGGTGCAAAAGTTGGACTTAGATGGCAAAAAGGTCCTTTTGAATTAATGAATGAAATTGGGATTAAAGAAAGCTGTCAAATTGTAAGAGAATATTCAATACTCGCAGGTAAAGGATTAGAAATTCCTCACCTCTTAGAAGATAGAGTGGAAAATTTTGAATTTAAATTAGTTGAAGTAAAAATGCAAGGAAGTATTGCCACAGTTCAAATAAATAGACCAGAAGTGATGAATGCACTTAATGAGGAAGTGGTAAGACAATTAAAGGAAGTTATCGAAGACTTAAATGAGAATAATGATGTTACTACTATAGTTTTTGAAGGAGCAGGTAAAGCATTTATTGCAGGAGCAGATGTGAAATTTTTCGTTGAAAAATTGAAACAAAATAGATTTGAAGATATTTTGACATTCACTCAAGCGGGTCATGATTTATTGAATAGTATTGAAAAATCAAATAAAACCACAATTGCATTAACTACTGGCATTACATATGGTGGTGGGTTAGAATTTGCCCTATCGTGTGATTATAGAATTGGCTCAAAGAAAACTGAATTTAGATTCCCCGAAACAGGAATTGGAATTTATCCAGGCCTTGGAGGAACTCAAAGAATGTCAAGAATGGTAGGAGTAGAACTTGCAAGATGGGCAATTTTAGCAGGCAATAAAATAGATGGAGCATTATCTCATCAATTAGGAATTATTGATGAGTTTACTTCTGAAACAGATCTTGAAAATACCATTTTAAAATTAGCAGGTTTAGAAAAATCAGGGACTAAGTTTAGAGGACAGCCGTCTGAAATTACGGGACAAATAGACACCATTATGCGATTTTATGGAGATAATGCATTGCCAGAAATACTTTCAGGTAGAACACCAGTAGGTTTTGATGCTGAAGATCCATTTGTAATTCGTCAATTTAAAAGTCTTAATCGAGCAGCACCAATAGCAATTCAAATGGCTAGTCAATTAATTAATGAAAGTGTAAAAACAAATTTAGATGCGGGTTTACAATTAGAATTAGACAGATTAGAAAAAATATTTTCAACAAATGATGCCTTAGAAGGTTTGAGTGCTTTAATAGAATCTAGAAGACCTACTTATCAGAATAGTTAGTAATTTTGAAACTAAGTTTTATATTTCACACCAAATCTTGATGGTTTATTGGTGTAAAAATGTCGCAACCTCCGTTACCTTTACCAAGAAAAATAGTTGATGACGTTGAGAAAAAAATAGATGAAGTAATCGACATAGGAACGGAAATCCGTTCAATTTTAGGAAGTAGAAATGATGAAGAAGAATGGGGTGAAAAATGGGAAGTAAACGCTGCAGTAGAATCATTAAATATTCTTTCAGGAAAATGGACAGTAGAGATTATGTCTGCATTGTATATTACTGGGGAAAAAAGGTTTAATGATTTGAAGCATTTACTTGAAGGCATCTCAAGTAGAACCCTCTCAGATAAACTAAAATTATTAATCTCAAATAATTATGTAGAAAGGAGAGTTTCACCGGGACCTCCAGTAAAAGTCAGATATTTGCTTACAGATTTTGGTATGAATATTGGTAAATTATTTAGTCCAATTGTTGGTTATATTAAAATTAAAAATAAAATGATTAAGAAAATTTAAATTTTCTAAACATTAAGCCAACAGATTAAAGTCCTAAGTGCGTAAAAAAGGGTCTATGGCATTAATTGAGCAGGCTGTCAGAAATCGTCCATTTTTCGTTGGTGCATTCGCTTCATTTTGCACTTTTATGTCTGGTTTTGGAAATATTATTATCTCAATTGTACCATTTTTTGGCACTAAAGGGGTTTTATTCACAGGTATCGTTTCTGATCGCAAACATAAGCCATTTGAACATCCATTAAGAGTTAAAATTTTAGAAAAGTTAACTCAAAAGCCTGGTTTATGTTATAGGGAATTGCAAAAAGAATTGGATGCAGCAAATGGAACTTTAAGACATCATTTAGATGTGTTGAAAAATCAAAGAAGTCTAACAATTGTAAGGGTAAATGGTCGCGTTTGTCATTATGCAGGAGCACCTAGTCAAATGAAAGTTCTGAGATCAATGGGAATAGAAGACGATGCCCGTGCAGCATCTCTAATGCCAGTAGGGCTTTCAGAAGCACAAAAATTAGTGTTAAATGAGTTGAGAAAAAAGAACCCACCTCATTCACAAGCGGAACTTGGACGAAGAATTGGTAGAACTCGAGCTACAGTTCATTCTGCCGTTAAAGTTTTGAAAGATAGGGGTTTAATTTTACGAGAAAAGCTTGTTTTAGCTCCACATTTAGAAGAAATTTTTGAATTAGATGATTGTAAGAAAACAAGAAGTATAGATTATGAATGGAATGATGAGCGTTCAAGAACTTTGGTTGCTTGAAAATCTATTGAAAGTCGAATAATTCAACATAATTTATAGACAATTTCTAAATGCTGTTTACTCAACCGTTATTTTATGTTCAGTCTCCGAATCGAAGAAGTCGCTTTACCAGGTGCTGAAAGAGATAAAGAACAATTACTAGAATGGTTGGCAACTAGTTTGAATTTAATTCGTAGAAGAAATGATGAATCAGAAGGTAATCTTACAGGCCCACCAATCTTTAGAATGTTGCAAGAACATTTTTTAGCAAACCCCAAGGATGGTCATGAATCTATATTTTTAGCAGAGTCATTAGCAGTTTCACCAGCAACACTTCATCATCATTTGGGACGTTTATTGGATTCTAGAATAGTTGCTGGTCATACACATAAAGGAGCAGGCTCAAGAATTTATTTTCTTAGAACAGGCAGTTTAATTGGTGCTATTGATTTAATGATTGAAGAAGCAAGACAAATACTAAACTTACGCTTAAACCAAGCACAAAAATGGATGTCGAAAATTAATGCGACAAATAGAATTGATGAGAGGGATGAAGTGTTAAACAGAATTTGGATTCAGGAACAAGTTCCTCCATCAAAGAATCATAATTGTGGTGAACAGACATTGTGGATGGCAGATTTAGGATTACTTGGAGATCGTCCTGGAAAATCAATGGATGACCAAAGTTTGCAAATTAAATTGTGGAATCATATGATTAATCAATCAGGACCACAATCTTTAGATGAATTAGAAGAGGCATTTAAAGAACATAAAAAGGCCAAAATTCAAAGAATAATGGAAAATTTTAGAATTGCAGGATTTATTGAAAAGGTTCCAAGGTATGATAGATTACCTTATTTGATTTGGAATATGTTGCAAACTCAACATTTACGTCGAGGTAATGAATGGTTATTACATAAAGGAGGGTTAATACGTCAATTAGGTGAAAATGAAGCAAATTCATTAATTAGTAAAGTTGGAACTAAATCATTTAAAATTATAGATGTAGAAAATTCATTGAAGAATATTTCCAATGAAAAATCGATGTTATTGTTGAATCTTTTAGGTGGAAGATTATCTTTTGGATATCAATGGAGTGGCTTAGATTATTCTGAAATCATGATTAATGTCAAAGATAGGGCTGATAGGACTTTGCGTAGAATTAGAAGAGTTGCAGAATTATTACAAAAAGAGTTGTAAAATTTTTATTTATTATTCGGGTGATATTATGAACAACTCAAATCCACCATTTTTTTTAGCACCCATGGAAGGAGTAAGTGATTTACCTTTTAGAATACTTGCAAGAGAATGTGGTGCAGATTTTACGATTAGTGAATTTACATCATCCACAGCATTAACAAGAGGTTCTGTAAAATCCTGGACAAAAGTATCTACACATCCATTAGAAGATCCATTTATTCCCCAAATTTTTGGAGGTGATATTAATGAAATGGTCAAGGCTACAGAATTGCTATGTGATAATCGTTCAGTGGAGATTATTGATATTAATTTTGGATGTCCAGCGCCAAAGGTTTGTAGAAATGATGCAGGAGCAGCATTATTGGGGAAACCAGATAAATTAGTAAAAATGGTTGAAGCTTGTATTGATGTTAGTGATGTCCCAATTTCTGCAAAATTAAGGTTGGGAACAGGGATTGGAGATGATACTGCAATAGAAATTTCAGAAAGGTTAGAAGAGATTGGGGTATTTCGTTTGTGTGTTCACGGCAGGACATTAAAACAAGGTTATAGAGGAGAAGCAGATTGGTCAAAAATTTCAAAAATAGTAGATGCAGTATCAATTCCAGTTATTGCAAATGGCGATGTTGTCGATGCAAAAAGTGCTTCAGCATGTTTGAGCCAAACTGGAGCAGCAGGGGTTATGATTGGTAGGGGTGCTATAGGAAATCCTCAGGTATTTTATCAAATTAAACAAGAAATGGGTTTAATTAATGGCAAGGCTCCTTGGATAAAAGATAATGATGAATGGGTTGATTCAGATGAAATTAAACGTGATTTTATGGCTAGGAGTTGGTGCTGGAATCGATATGTTGAATTAACTAAATTAACAGAAACAGAAAATAAAAACGCTCTCAAAAGACATGCGATTTCGTTTACTAAACATTTGCCAGGAGGTTCAAAATTTAGAGGTTCTTTACAAGAAGTTAAAGAAATCAATCAACTATCTAAAAATGTTTCAGATTGGCTTAAAAATGGTGCAAATAAATGATTAGAACGTAGATTCCCAATCATCAATATTGTTTTCCTCAGCCCATTTTTCATCTGTAGTTTGTTTACGTTGCTTTAGCACTTCACGGCTTAATAACCAATATAGTAATGCTAAACTACGCCTACCTTTATTATTTGCAGGTAAAGCAAGATCTACATTTCTCAGATTATTATTTGCATCACAAATTGCAACTATTGGAACTCCTGAGCCAACAGCTTCTCTAACAGCTTGTTGGTCTGCAGCAGGATCTGTTACAATTAAAACTCTAGGTTCGTAGAAAGAAGGTAATCTTGGATTTGTGAATGTTCCTGGAATGAATCTGCCCACTGATGATTTTGCACCAATCGCTTCAGCAAACATTCTTGCAGGTCTTTGACCATATTGTCTAGCACTTGTAACTACAATTTGTTCAGGTTCATACTGATTAAGAAATTTGGTAATAACACGAATTCTTTCATCTGTTTTCGTTAAATCAATTAAATATAAACCATCATCTCGAACTTCTTGAATAAACTTCATCATATCGGCACTTCTTTGCTGTGTTCCAATATTTACAGCGTTCGCTTCATACGTTTCAAAATCAACTAATGGCGCCATACTCTCATCCATTATAGTTCCTCAGCGGCGGGGCTACTAACCACCCCTTCATAATGCCATCGCTACAAATTAATTCTATCTGATTCTCATATCATCAATACGTTAGGTTGATGTCTAATGAGTTTAGTAGCATATAATGGGCGTTTCCATGAACGAAGCAAAGCAAGATGAAAATGGTTTTTGGAAAGATGCCGAAGGTATGGCAATATCTGTATCTGCAAGTGATTTAGAGCGACATGCATATTGTCCTTTATCTTGGAAATTAGCGAAAGAAGGGCATGATGGTAAGGGAGATGCAATTAGTGCTGGAATTGATAAACACCAAAAAATACATGATAAAATTGAATCATTTCATAATCGAAGTATTGATTCTCGTAGAGAAATTGCTGTGTGGACATGGACGCTTTCAATTGTAATTATTTTTCTAATAGATTCATTTGCTTTTGTTTACTTGGAAGATGATTATTTAGGAATTTCAGGAGATGGTTTTGGTGCAGAAAAAGTAGGGGATTTAGACTCTGGATGGTATTATTTGACTATGTATGACACTCAAGCAGATGGATGGAATGGAACAGATTTAATCATACTTGATGAAAACAACAATTTAATGGCTGGCCCATTTGAATTAAAAAATGGTTCAGAAGAAAAAACAACATTCAGATTAAGTTCAGACTGTAATGGATGCATAATTATCATTAGGGGAGTTAGTTCAGATTCAATAGAAATATCTTGGTCATTATCTACTACAGATTTTGTGCCACCTCAGGAACTTGGTAAATTTCTTGTAATGTTATCAGCTAGTGTGTTATTTGTATCAATTTTAATGATTGCATTGCCTTGGAGAGAAAGATTCGGATGGAATGAACCAGAAATAGAACATAATAAGGTTGTACAGACCTTTGATCAAAAAATTTTCAAACCAGTTTGGCAGACTGTTGATTATGTAGGCGGTTGGATTAGTGGAGGGAGAATAGAGGGCTTTGCTTTACTTTCTTCAATAGTAATTATGATTCACGGAGTTTCATTATACGCAGCAGATAATAGGCAGCAAGCAGCTTTAATTTTGGCTTTGGTTGCACTATTTTGGTTAATTATTTCGTCATCACAATTATTTAAGGTTCTTAGATCAATTGCAGCTAGAGAGAAATTAAGTGTTGAACTTGGAATAGATTATTCAACCAAATTTAACTATAGTGATGATAGTAAAGAATCATCAATTTTATCTGATAAGGAAATTGGTCTAAGAGGGCGACCAGATCAAATTGTTGTTATTGATGGTAATTTTATTCCCGTGGAACAAAAAACTGGTAAAATTCCCAATGAACCACATTTAAGTCACAAAATACAACTTTTAGCTTACATTCATCTTATTGAATCATCTACTGGTACTTCTCCACCTTATGGGGCTTTGAGATACGGCGCTGATGTTGCTTTTCCAATAGAATGGAATGATGAACATAAGAATCTACTAATGGATAATATTCGTGAAGTACAAAGGTTAACTGTTGAAGGTGGTGCAAAAAGAAATCATCAACAAATTGGAAAATGCAGAAATTGTTCACGTAAACATGTTTGCGAAGATTCTTTATCTTGAAATCCAATCTTATGTTTTACAATCTTCTTCTGTAAATTTTACACATTCAGAAGTGACTGTAATAATTGCAGCAAAATTGTCCTCAGCTTCTACAACTTCAAAGATATTGAATCCATAACCTCTTGCTTCAACTTCTAAGGTCCAAGTACCAGGAGTTAGTGGTGGTCTATGTACTTCAACTACAGGCTCAATTGATTCACTTGCCAATTTTTCATAAAAAATTTCTCCATTTGGATTTTTTATCTTTACGTGTACATATCTTGCTTCTTGGCTAAGTGTTGAAACATTTATTCCAGTAGTATCATAAATCAATTCACGAACTTGTTGTGATAAATCAAGAGGATCTGGCATCGAAACTCGAACATAGATAATTAATTCAGATACGCTTTCTGTTACTTCAAATGTAGATGAGTTTTCATAAACTTCTGATTGGGCTGTTTGAAATGTATAACTAATATTTGTTTTTTCTTCAATATTTTCTACCGCCGGCGCCCCTCGCATTAATTCAAGAGATTCTCTTATGGGTACTAATCCAAAACAACCCATTGATGAAGTTACAATTAGCGAAGCAAAAATTAGTGTGAATATACTATTTGTACCCTTCATCGAACAAAGCCAAATCATTCATACGCTTGAAACCAACGCATAAAATTCAAGATTTAATACTATAATTCATCAATAATGAATTTTTGGAATATTTTGCTCGAATGAAGCGAAGAGGGTCAGCCGAGCCTTTTGGTGATGACGAACCCTATGAGTGCTGACGAGCACTATTCAAATTTAGCACCACAAATTTGGCATTCTTTGGCATCAACTGGTATATCTGCACCACAACCACCACACTCTGCAGTTTCAGATTTTTCTTCTTCAACTTCTTCTTTGATGACTTCTTTATTGATTACATCTTCAGAATCATCGAATGTAAAGTCAGTATCCACTTTTGGTAATTGATTACCTACGAAATCAGCAGCCCCTTCTAGATGTTCTTTATTAGATCCTAGACCTATTTTTACTTCTTCACCTGGCATAACTCCTTCTTCACCTGTTAACGCATAAAGTTCTGCTCTCATATTTGCATCACTAGCAGTAAGTTCAACATCCTCATCTTTGAGTGCTTTTAATTCTCCTTTTTCGGCTAAAATTTCATCCATGTTTTGGTTGTATTTTCCTCTTTGAGAAATTAATTCGGAGTCTTCATCATCAATTTTCATTTTTACATCAGTATCTTCAACCTCTAGATTTATTTCTTCTTCTTCAATTTCTTCTGATTCTTGTTTCGAGCGGACCTGTTCTACTTCTGCTTCAGCTTCAGTGATGCGTTCATCCCAATCAGATTCTAATTCATCTTCATTAAAGCCCATTTCAGCAATGTCTGAGGCAAATTGGGTTGAACCTTTGATAATTTCATCAGTATCTTCATCTTCTAAACCAAACACATTTACAACGCCATAAAATTTTGAATTATATTTACATCCATATTCAAATGAACCTATTTTGTCAAATTCATGTAGGAATTCATCATGATCATCTAAATCACCTGAATGGAATAATAATTGCCCTTCTTCATTTAGTGATTTTGCAGACACAGTATGTTTGTCATCTTCATCATAATTTGTCCACATAACTTTGTCTCCAATGGAAATGTTCAATTCTTCAGGGTCGTATCCATCATTTTCTATATCAACATAAATTACATTTGATAAATCAATTCTTTGTCTTGTTAGAACTATTCCAGCAATTAATGCAACTATGAGTAATATAGTGAATGGAATAAGTAATTTCAAGAAATTTGTAGAGTCTTCACTATCAATATTTAGTAAAGAGTCTGGAGGATCAATTTCTAAGGTCATAGTATAATCTTGTCCATCTTCTTCTACAAAAATAAGTTTTAATTGGTATAATCCCGTATTATTTGGTGTAAAAGCACATTCAAACAAGTCCTGTTTATTTTGTTCTGAAAATGTTAAAACTTTACTATTAATTAATTCATCATCTTTATCTCTACATTCTAATGTTTGACTACCAGAATCAGTTGAGTTTACATTAATCATAAGATTATGCTCGACACCCATAATATATGGTTGATTAGGAGTAATATTTACGCTATATAAATCAAAATTCAATAAAAATGGAATTTCAATTTCTACTGTAACTTGATCCGTATTATCTAAATTATCAGAGTCCATCCAATTAGTATCTGGTTGCCACATTACACTGAAATCTTGATTGCCCTTAGTAGAGCCAGTTTCTACTTCAATTTCTATTGTTTCAACGCTATTAGGGTTAATAATTAGTTCATAAGGCCCATAGGATGCACCTCTCCAATTTGCAGATAATGTTCCCGAGGAACTGACGTCACCAGTATTTTGTATATTTACATAAAATGAAATATTAGTTTCTATGTTAACAACGTTGTTTGATGAATCTGAAATTATATTCACATTTACATTAGGAGAATTTGCTAATTGAAATGAAGAACTTACAATATCATTAGAATTATCTCCATTATGTTGAGAGTTTGAATCAATAATGACTGAAACATCATGAGTTCCAGCCGAAAATCCACCAATATCATTTTTATTAAATTCTAGCGTGAATATTTGTTGGTTTGAATCTGTATTCCATTCGATATTTTTGTTTAATGTGATTTCAGCATCATTGATTGAATCCAAAAGTCTAATTTGAACATCAATGTTTGTACCTTGAATAATATTCTCGAACTCAGTAGCAAAAATTGAACCAGACAGAGTCCAAGGGCCATTCACAGAAGCTATGCCTCCATCAGATGTTGTTACTACAAGGTCTCCGACAAAATACATATCAGGAACATCTGTAACAATTAGATTCCCATTCCAATCATTATTTTGGTCATCTAATTCATTAATTTCATAATTCGAATCAACAGAAATTTGTATTGCCCAATTCCCAGTTTGTGGTGCCGTCGATTCAAAAGAAATAGTTGTTGATACGCCAGCATCTAGGGATTGTATTACAGTAGTTTCACTAATTCCACTTCCTTCAATATTTAGACTAACTGAATTAGCTTCAGATGTTTCAGTTCCTTGATTTAAAATTGTTACATTTGTGTAAAACAAGTCATTTTCATGAATGTCTGAATTTGGTGATATCTCTACATTTTCGATAACTAAATCTGGTAAACCTTGAACTGAAAATGATTTGAATACAGATGCCGAAAAAGAGTCAGAATCTGCATCATATACCCTTACAAATATTCCGCTGTCATCGATATTTACATTTTGCCAAATTACTGTAACATTTGTTTGAGAATCTGTAATTCCATCACTTGCTTCAAGTATCACATGTTCAATTTTCCATTCATTTCCAGCTTCATATGAATTTTTGTAATAATATACATCGACTTCAGAAACTTCAGTATTACTATTGTTTAAAGTTAATTTAATAGAAATTGGAGATCCTGACACTGGATCTTCTGGAGATATTATTATTGATTCGTTTGAAAAACTAACTCCTCCAATGGTAGCAGCGTGGCTTGTTGAGATTACCGTTAAAAATAATGGGAAAATCATCAAAATTGTAATGATTGAACTAAACTTCTTTCGTCCCATAATACCCTTAGATGAAATGTTGCCCATTAACCTTGGTAAAAGATATGACTTATTTGGGTTTAATCAATAGTTGTATTTTTTGACCAATAAAGCATTAATTGAACGCAAGTATTGAAGCGGTTGTCTGTTCTGGTGTATTTGTTCCGATGTCAAAATGTGCACGTACGGCAGTCCTTTTTTTAGGGCTTTTTTTGATACTTAATTCACAAATGAATTTAATAAGTTCTCAAGAACAGTTATCTTTAGATGAGAATACAGAAGAGAAAATGAGTACTTCAGGCCGTTCTACACCAGTAATAACAGATTTCTCAATTCGTAGTCCACAATTAGGTGATGGTACATCACCATCTTCAAGGGCTTGGTTTTCTGTTGATGATACAGATACACTTTCTTTTCAATGGTCAGCAACGGATGATAATATCGATTTTGCATCATTATCAAATACTCCTGGGGATAGCCCCTCTCCAGATGTTTCTCCTTTCAATTATGAATGGGAAATTACAGGAGAATTAGATGAAGGAATTTACAACCCTGTATTGACGGTTCAGGATTTAGATTCAAATGTAGCAACTTCAACCTTGTATATTGGTATTGATCGTACAGGACCTACAGTTGGAACACCTAGCTTAAGTTATGATGTCAATGGGCTTGCTACAATAATTTCTGAGGGTGATTGGATTTCAACAAATGAAATCAATGTTTCCAATTTAAATGTAGGAGTTACAGATAATGGAGGTGTTGGAGCAGATTCTTATGAATACCAGATTTTACCAAATGGTGATGGTTGGCAATCTATTTCATCATCAGGAAGCTCAGCAATTCCTGTTAGTTCAGGTCAATTGACTTTACAATTTAGAGCGGTTGATTTACTTGGGAACAAAGGTGATTTCGTAAATTTTTCATTTAATGTTGATAATCTAAATCCAAACTTTCACGGATGGGAAATCCCAGAAATTACAACTAGTACAGTTCAAAACGTGGAGATTTCATTTATGACTTCGGATGTTGATTCTGGCATAGATTCTTCTAATACCTTTGTTGAATATGGTTTTGATCTTGATGGTTCAGGAACTTCTCCAGATGACGGTAACGGTTGGACATCATTGGTAACTACAAAGGAATCTGAAGATACATTTTCAGCAATACTTTCAGGAGTAATTTGGGATTTAAAAGAAAATCAATATTTGATGCTTAGAGCAACAATTTCTGATAATGCTGGAAATCAAAAGGTGACAGATCCAATGTTTGTTACAATTTTACCAGGAGTAGATATTTCTTGGGATTTAACACAATTAGACAGATTAATCATTAGAACAGGTAGTGGTCAAGTTTTTACTTTAACATCAACAATAATTTCAAATGAACCTTTTGTAGAATCTTTTGAAGCGCAATTACAAATCGCTCCAGCAGATAGAGACTCTACTGTTGAATGGACTACAATTAGTACTGAAACAATACCAATTGGAAGCATGACCGATCTTGTTCACGGAATTGAGTGGACCTTTTCATTGACGGGAGGAGGACAATGGGATGTTAGGGTTTTAGTCGATTCAGGAGATGATATTGATGAAAGAGATGAAGGAAATAATGATCGATATTTAATAGTCTCTGGGGCAGATGGAGATCAAGTTGTAGGGATAGTTTCTGGTTTTACACCTTCATTATTTTCTTTGTTAATTGTAGGCTTTTTAATTTCTGGAATTATTAACCGTAGAAATTAATTATTCTTCAGCCCAATCAATAGTTTCATCATCACTTAATTCCATTAATTCAGAAAGGTCCTCTTCATTATTAATATCGGGTTGCGAATTTTTGTACCTTCTATTTCGTCTCTCAGCAACATCACTTAATCCTGGTACTAAGTGTTCAAAACCAGAAGAAGGCTCTTTTGTATGAATGCTATCAAGATATTTGGATGTAATTCGTTGTTTTTTACGAATTAATTCTAGTCTTTTTAGCACGGGACCATGTTCGGCCCCATTCAGTAATTTTTTGATAGCATCACTAGCCATAGGAAGCCCAAGGTCATCACCAATAATTACAACAGTACCACCATAAACGGTAATTTCACAATTTGTTAATGCTTCTAATCTCTTTCTTATTTTTCCTTCAGAACCAATAATTCTTGATCTAATTCTTCTTTGTTGATTTGCTTTTTTACCTACAAACGATTTCAATTCAATGAGTTCAAATAACATTTCATCATCTAATAAGGACATTGCTTTTTTTGGGTTCATCCCCCTTCCAATGGCTTTAATCATATCTGGAACTTTCATCATCATTAATGGATCAAAAGTTCCAGGTTCTCCCCAAGTAATAGTAACATCTCCTGTATTTGAATCTACAAAAATTGATTTGCAACCACTTTTTTCAATTAGCATACGTTTCGTATCTCCACCTTTGCCAATTATCATTGCGATTCTCTTTTTTGGAATCTTGAGGCTACTCTGCATATCCCCTGCTGACATATGCTTTAGTTTTGAACATCGCGATAAATTTTGATAGTAACTTGTTAAGGTCCTTAGAGTACAGGATTGTATAATGGCAAGAGAAAATGCTCAAGTTTCTACAAATTCCTATACTTTGGATGAATTAGAAGTTGGCTTTTTTGAATTATTTAGGACTAACCCTACTTACTTACGTTTTTGGTTATCTTTTTTAATTTCTAATGGTGGAACTTGGTTTAATACTATAGCAATATTTGTTTTGGTAATTGAGATTACAGGTTCTGAATTGGCATTAGGAGCAATTTTGGCATTGAGAATGTTATCTTTTGCAATACCACAACCATTTACTGGAATGTTGGCAGATATGTATAATCGTAAAAAAATAATGATTATTGCTAATATTTTAAGCTCAATAGTAGCGTTATGCTTAATTTTCGTAGATAATTCAGACGATTTATTATTGCTTTATTTTTTAGTATTTTTATTAATGGCTTTACACGCACTTGAAGTACCTGCTTCAAGAGCAGCACTTCCAAACATAGTCAAAGAAAATGAATTGTTAACTGCGAATGCAATAGATACTGCAACTTGGTCAGCAATGCTAGGATTTGGTTGTGCAATTGGTGGTTTTGTCACAGCAAAATATGGTGTTGATGTTGCATTTATTGTAGATTCAATAACATTTTTATTTGCAGCCTTTATAATTTCAACAATTGATATCCCACAAAAATATAATGAAGAAAGACAAGGCTCAATAATTAAAAAAGGGATTTCAGATATTATCTCAGGATGGAAATATATAGTTAAAAAGAAGGACGTTTTTAAATTAGTTTTTGCAAAATCTGTTTGGACAATTGGAGGTGGAGGATTAATCTTTTTGATTGTTTTAGTGGGCGATGAAATTGGTGTTGAAGATTTTGCTGTAGGGATTGGTGTGATGTTTTTAGCAAGAGCAATAGGTGTTGGAATAGGTCCGTTAATTTCAAGATCTTTGTTCAAGGATAGAAGCAAATGGAAATATCTTATTGGTCTTTTAATTAGTGTTAGCGGATTATTTTACTTGATTTTTGGTTTAGTGCAATGGACATTTCTATCAATTTCATTGATTATATTTTCTCATGCAGCAAGTGGTTCTAATTGGGTTTTATCAAATGTAATGTTACAAGAAAGAGTGCCAGATGAATGGAGGGGGCGTGTATTTGCATCTGACTTATTGCTGATGGCAATGTTTAATGCAATATCTGCATTTTTGGCAAGTCTTGCAGTAGATCAAAATTTCTTAAGCCTAAGAGATGCAATATTAGTATTTGCAACATCTCAAATATTAATTGGATTATTATTTACCTTATGGATGAGGAATGGTTTTGATGAAACATTCCTTTCAAATTCTAATTAAGAATATCATATAATGTTTCAGCTAAATCATTTTCCAAATTATATTTTTTACCCCAATCAATTAATCTTTGAACATCTCTAACTAGGAATTCTTTAGCATGAGGGTGTTTATCAGAAACTGCTTGACCTACATCAATTACTATTGGTTCATTTTCATGCCATAATATATTGTAATCAGAAAAATCTGCATGGACTAATTTTGCTTCATGCCAACAAATCCGAATAAATTCTTTTAATTTAGAAAATACTTCTTTTGGATTTTCGATTTCAGCATCTCTTAATCTAGGAGCGGGTTTTTCATCGTCACCAATATATGACATGATTAGAATATTTTTGTGAATTCCTAAGGGTTCAGGAACATTAAGTCCGCATTTCTTCATTCTCAATAGGTTTCTATGTTCTTTTCGTACCCACACCGTAACTAAATCTCGATGTTTTCGTTTTAATCCACCAAACCTTGGATCGCCCTCGATATATTTCATTAAATTTTTAAAAACTGCATTTGAAGTATGGAAAATTTTTACAGCAATAGTCCCGTTTACGCTAAACCCCTGAAATACATGTGCTTCTTTTCCTCTTGCGATAGGCCAATTAATTTGCCCAATTTCTCCCGCTTGCATTAATTTGTATATTCCAAGTAAGGTTATTCTATCAAAAACTTGATCAAAAACTCTACGATCGACCCATTCAAATTTACCTACGCCGATTGCACCTTGGATTTTTTGCTCAATTTCATTGAACATTTGTTTGTATTTTGGTTCGTCCATCCAATTCCATTTTTGGTTCTCCTCTTTTAATGAATTAGAATGACCATCTTTAATTTTATATTTTTTCTTTTTTTTAAAATTAGTTTTAGTTTCACCAAATTCATCTATTAGGTCATCCCATGACTGAGGTAGTGATTCATCAAATTTTTCTGAATCTTTCATAAATTACCATCATCCAAATAAATCATCAATGTCATCAGAATTAATATCCTCATCATCATTAGATTCTGTGTCATCTATATTTTCATCGGAATCAGTACTTTTAGGCGCCTCATTCCAGATTCCACTTTCATCAGTTTCATCTTGCAATTCTTCACCAGAACCAAATAAATCTACTATTTCAGGTAAAACCCCTTTTCTTGACAAATAAATAGCTTGTGTCTTTGAATATCTATGTTTAACGTCGGCTTTACTATCTTGAAAATCCCATGGCCAAATTATGATTAAATCCCCTTCACGAACCCATTGTCTTCTACGCATTTTTCCAGGTATTCTAGCCATTCTAGTTTTTCCATCAGCACAAATCACACTGACTCTTCTTCCACCAAGGATATTGTCTGCAATTGCAAACATTTCGTTAATTTTTACATTGGGCATTAAAACTCTAATTGGCCCTACATCAGATTCTAAACGAGCCAATTCTTCGTTATCGACCTTCTCTTGGAAACGTCTGCCCATAGTTCTCCGTCTCAACACCTTGATTTAAACAAGATGCTTATGAGTTAGTAAATAACGTGGAAGCGGCCTCAATTGCAGATTCTACTAACCAATCAGAATTTATTCCTAGGAAGATAGTGGCTAAAGCACATAGTAATATTACAAACCTTAAAATAGAAACTTTAGGTAAAGGAAGCCTTGTTGTTGATTCTTCAAAGAACATTAATACTCCAATTCTAAGATAATAATACAGACTTATTGCACTATTGATAAAGATTGAAATCGCTAAGAAAAATGTCCAATGCATCCCTAAAAATGTTGGAATTAGATCTATTTCTGTGTTTGTTAATACATCAGCAGATGCAACTTGGACGATTCCAGTTACCATTAGGAATTTTGACATAAATCCTGCAAGAGGAGGAACTCCCGCTAATGCTAGCATGAACACAAACATGGAAGTTGCAATGATTGGTTCTCTCTTTGCTAATCCATGTAAACTAGACATGTCAGTAACTTCATCTTCAGTTTCCAAATGTGAAATTACCATGAATGCTCCTATTTTGAAACTTATCAATACAAATAAATGGAAAATTATGGCGCCAATTATTAATTCTACAGCCATTACTCCCCCACTATTATTTTCAACGAAACTACCATTTTTCCAAGCAGCAACTGCAACTAATGCAGCCATCATATATCCCGCGTGAGCTACAGATGAATATGCAAGCATACGTTTTGGATTTTCACTTCCCAAAGCAGCTAAATTACCCCAAGTCATTGTAACTACAGATAAAATTCCAAATGCCAACATCCAAACTGCTGCATCTCCTGTTTCTGGTAAAGTAATAATCATTAAAATACGCATTAAACCAATAAATCCTAACGTTTTTGATGCAGTAGCTAAAAGGGCAGCAACTGGACTAGATGCTCCTGAATATGCATCTGGAGCAACAAAATGGAATGGAACTGCACTTATCTTAAATCCAAATCCAACTAGAAGTAAACTGATTCCAAACAATGGTAATGTTTCTGGTGTAGCCATTGCAGCCCAAGTCGCTTCAAGAACTGACAATTGTAAACTTCCAGACCAAAGATATAGCAGTGACATTCCATAAAGTCCTATTGCAGAAGAAATAGCTCCAGTGATGAAATATTTTACACCCGCTTCAGTACCTGCTTTAGATTCTTTATGGAATGCAACCATAACATATATTGGAAGACTTGCTAATTCTAAACCTACAAATAATACAAATAAATTCATTGACATTGCAACTATTGTCATACCAAGTCCTGAAATTAGTAATAAAAGGTGGAAATCAACTTGTCTTCGATTATCTAATAATTGATCCAAATCATCATTACTTGGGTTTGAATCTGCTTGTAATCTATTAATGCTAGCAGCACTTACTAGGAGTAATGCTAGGAAAAACATTAATTCAAATAATCTACTGAATGAATCTAATTTAAGTAAATCAACAGGATTATTCCCCGTTGTAGTAAGTATTGTTGTTTCAGCACAGAATTTTTCAACAAGGTCATTACAAGTATCTCCTCCCAATGTTTGAATTAACATTGCAATTGCTAGAATAAATGTGAATACAGAAATTACACCAGGTAATCTTGGATCAGAATTCCATTTGAATCTATTTCCACCAAGAAGAGCAGGGATTCGTAAACGTGTTAATGGTAAACGTATTTTTGCATCTCCTAAATTTGTAATTATAAATAAAGTAAGAATACCACTAACCAATACTAATTCAGGTAAAAGGTATTTAATGCCCTCTACACTTACTGCATCATATGCCATTTAACCCCACCTCCCTGAGATTTCATCTAACAAAACACTCTCGATAAGCTCGCTACTATATCCAGACATCATTTCAAAGAAGATGAATGGGAAAATACCAAAAATTACGATTAAAATAGCTAATGCCATAAGTCCGACCTTTTCAGTAAGATAGATGTCTTTAGGTTTTTCATCTCCTAAAGATTCAGGTGGTTGTGTGTTCTCTCCACCTTCAAAAATAGTTCTTTGCATACTCCATAAGTAATATGCTGCAGTGATTGCTAAAGTGATTCCAGGAATTATTACCCACCATCCGAATTCAAACCACAATGCAACTAATACCGCTACTTCGGCTACAAATCCTGCTAATAGAGGTAAACCAAGACTTGCCATCCATGAAAACATCATATTTCCTCCTAACCAAGGACTATGTTTAGCCATACCACGCATAGAACCGATTTCCAATGTGTGGTAGTGATGTTTGAAAGCTCCAGCAACACCAAACAGCATTGGTGAAATTAAACCATGTGCGAACATCATGAAAATAGCCCCAGCAAAACCTAATGGTTGTAAACTAGCAATACCTAAAAGAATTATACCCATATGCGAAACTGAAGAATAAGCGACCATTCGTTTTAGATTTGTTTGACCTAGGCATACCCATGCCCCGTAAAATAAACTAATCATACCAATAATCATCAACAACATCTGAAATTCAACTACTGCATGGGGGAACATGGAAATTGGTATTCTAAACATACCATAACCGCCCATTTTCAACATAACACCAGCTAATAGCATTGAACCTCCAGTTGGTGCTTGAACGTGAGCATCTGGCAACCAAGTATGGAATGGAACGACAGGAAGTTTTACTAGGAATCCCACCATAAATAATACAAATAATAGTTTTTGAGTTCCTGCACCAAGCCAAATATTTCCAAGGATTACTTCTTGTTGAGCATTTTTAATCATTTCATGCATATCGAAACTTCTTCCCGTTATGCTAGAATTTGCTGTTGAAGGATCTTGTAATAAATAGAGTATGATGATTCCTAAAAGCATTAAAATTGAAGCACTAAATGTATAGATAAAGAATTTTTGAGCAGCATACTTTCTTTCTTTTCCGCCCCAATTTAAAATTAAAAAGAACATTGGAACAAGAGTTAATTCCCAGAATACATAGAACATAAAGAAATCTAGTGCCACAAATACTCCGATTAAACAACCACCCATTAGAACTAGTAATGGATGGTAATACCACGGTTTCTTTTCATTCCAGGTAGTAATAATTGTAACAGGGACTAAAAGTGCAGTTAACCATACCATTGGCATTGAAAGACCATCAATTCCAACATGCCATTCTGCACCAATAGATTCAATCCAATTATATTCGACTTCATACATATATTGATTGAAAGTAATGTTTGCCCAATGCACATTCATCAAAATATCAGTCATCATTAAACTTGTTATTGTTAAAACTATAAGCGAAATTCCAAGAGATGCATATTTTATTGTTTCAGAAATACTTTCCTTTCTCCAAGCAGGAACTGCGGATGAAAATCCCATTAGCAATAAAGAACCTAAAATTGGAAGGCCGATGAGTGGAAGAGTAACCCAATCATCTTCCATTAAAGAAATAGGAGATAAGAACATCATTGCGGCGATTGCGATAAATAAACCACCAATTACATACATACCATCATTTAGTTTATTTTCAGCCATCATACCATCCCCCAAATTAATCCTACCAATAGTAGTGAACCAAGCGCTACCATCATGATATAATCACGAGCAGATCCTGTTGTTAACTTTCTAATCCAAGTACTAGTTGATTGACTTCCAGATTCTATTCCTTTTATTACTCCGTCAATACCCTTTTTGTCAAATAATGCTGCACCTAAACCAATTGGTACAATTATTTTCAAACAGAACCAATCATAAAGGTCATCAAAATACAATCTTCTTCTTAATGCTTCAGCTAATCCAGATTCTGCTAGAGATTTATTGTTGAATTGCCATCTATTTCTAACCATCCCTGATATTTTAACTAACCAAGAAACTGTCGGTATTGCTTTTTCTCCATCCTTTAGGTTTCCACCATATAGAGACATTGCTATGATTGGACCAATTAATGAAGATAAGCCAATAGTAGCCCATGTTAATATTAAGAACGTTGAATCGATAACACCTTCTTTATCCATTGCTAAAAATGCATGTTTCATTTCATAGACTAAATCATAATGAAGTGCATGACCCGTAGAGACCCAATTAACAAAGTGTAAAGAAGCAAATACGATACCACCTAGAGTCATGAATGTTAGAATTACTAGAGGGAATTTAATCCAAGGAGTTTCCTCATGTACATGTTCTGCAACTTTGGTCTTAGGTTTTCCAGCGAAAGTCATAAACCACATTCTACTCATGTAAAAACCAGTCATACCTGCAGAAATTAATAATAAAATTGCAGGAATAAATAGTAAATAACCACCATCATAAATTGCTGCTTTCCAAACTTTAGCAATAATTCCTTCTTTTGACCAGAAACCACCAATTAGTGGAATACCTATGATACTCATGGATCCTGCGGCCATTGCTGTTGAAGTGATTGGAAGTTTAGATGCTAATCCACCCATATTTGTCATATCTTGGGCATCGAACCCTTCATGCTCACCATGCGAAATGTGGTGATGTGCATGATGCATTTCATGAATTACTGAACCAGAAGCCATGAATAACATTCCTTTAGCCATTGCATGATTGAAAAGGTGGAACAATGATGCACCTAATGCGAACAATGCTAATTCTGATTTCCCTTTACTAGCGAACCATAATGCCGCACCAAGTCCTGTGAAAATATACGCTAGTTGACTCATAGTCGAATAGGCAAGGACTTTCTTAATATCATTTTGAACAAATGCAATTCCCGCAGCCATGAATGCAGTAATACCTCCAATCATTGCAATAATTATTCCAACATCAGCAAGATCTCCAATTAAATTACTATCTGCGGTTCCAGTAAAGATTGGAAACATTCTTGCGACTAAGTAAAGACCCGCATTAACCATTGTAGCTGCATGAATTAAAGCAGAAACTGGAGTTGGGCCTTCCATTGCATCAGGCAACCATACATGAAGTGGGAATTGTGCGGATTTTCCTACAGCACCAATAAACATCAAAATTAACGCGGTCTTAAGTAAAGTCATATCAACTGGATTTGTGAAATAATTCCAGCCAAAGATAACATCAAATTCTAAAGAGCCGTATATATTCCACATTATTATTAATCCAATCATTAGGAAAACATCTCCAACACGTGTTGTTAAAAATGCTTTTTTTGCAGCAGAAGCAGCAGAAGGCTTTTCATAATAAAATCCAATTAAAAGATAAGAACAAAGACCCATTATCTCCCAGAAAATAAACAACCAAAGGAAGTTATCCGCTAATACCATACCTAGCATTCCAGAACAAAAGATTAGGAATTCAGCATAGAATCTATGATTTCGATTATCATTTATTTTATCAGTATTCATGTATCCAATTGAAAACCAATTAATTAAGAAACATAGGAAGGACGCTACGAATAATAGCATTAATGAAACATGATCAATATAAATTCCAAATCCTAAATTAACTCCATTTGTCATTCCATCCGAACGTAAAACATCAAATGTAATCCAATCCAAGATATCTTTTCCTTGTCCATGATGCATTTCACCTATGAATTGTGCGACAACCATCGAAGTTAGAATTAATACAACTCCCATAGACATTAATGAAATTGCACCACCCTCTTTCAAAATATTTTTCCACCAATCTTTACCATTGAAATACTGTCCAAGGAATAGAATTATTGGAAAAGTTAGTAGGGGAACAAATGGAATTGTAGCAACCCAAAACTCTACAGAAACATCACCAGCCATTTTTCTCCCTCAATTTTTTAATAATTCAACTTCATCTAAAGATATTGTTTTGTGTTTTGAATAAAGTGATAAGAAAATCGCCAAACCTATGGCAACTTCTGCAGCAGCAATAGCTATTGCAAATGCAGCATACATCCATCCTGACTCATCCCCATAATGAGCAGCTCCAGCTACAAAATTGAGATTTACAGCATTAAGAATTAATTCTATGCACATTAATACGATAATTGCATTCTTTCTAGTAAAAGCGCCCCATAGTCCGATGGAGAATATGATTACTCCAAGACCAGCAACCCATGAAGGATCAATCACTTGACTCACCTCCATTCCAAACCAAATTTTCTTTTCTCTCGTCTCTTACTAAATATGCAGCACCAACCATTGCCATTGAAAGTAAAACACCAATCAATATTACAACAAATCCCCAATCAACTAGCATGTTTGTAGCAAAACTAATGTTGTCAAGAGAACCACTTGATGAATCCCCCCAATTTGATGAATCAGCAACATTAGAAAAAATAAGGATGCCAACAAGAAGAATTCCAATTCTTACCAATGTGGAAACCATCTTCATTCAAAATCCTCCATAATTTGAGTTCTAGTTAACATTACACCAAATAAAACAACTAGCATTACACTTGCTAAATATACAAGAATTTGAATTGCAGCTAAAAACTCAGCTTCCTGTAAAATAAATACACCCGCAACGGCTAGGAAAGCGAAAATAAGTGACATCATAGAATGGGCAACCTTTTTTGCATATACAGTACCTAGTGAACCACCAATTGCAATTATTGCAAATAGGAAAAAGATTGAATTTTCTACAACACCCATGTTTACGCCTCTGCTTTTGCTTTCCTCTTCTCTCTTCTCGCTCGTTCTTTTGCTGCACGCTTTGCTAATTCAGCATCTACCGCTTCTTGATGTTGTGAAGGTAATACTCTGGTTCTTTCAGCGTCAAACCACAAGTCTTGACGAGTAAATCCTGACATGCCATCATATTCATTTGTCATAAAGAAACTACTAAAATCGCATGCTTCCATACACAATCCACAAAACATACATCTTCCGATGTCTATTCTTCCACTTACTATTTGATCATCAGCAGGGAATAATGAAGTTGTAGCGATTTCTGTTTCAGTCCCTGAATCATTCCATCGAATTTTAGCATTTTCTCCACTTAAATCAATAATTTCTCCAAACCTATAGTCTGCACTAGGACCTTTGTGTGCAGTAAAAATATCGTAATCTTGATTTTCTTTTTTACCGGATTTAATCGGAATTGCTGCCCAACCTCCTACTTCTAAATCCTTTCCTAAGCCTGCATTTTCTCCATCTTTTGTTTCCATCACATCTACACGTAATTCAGTTGTCATGTGTAAACAATCATTCGGACAAATACTAACACATAGTTTACAAGCAGTACAAGTTTCCCAAATTACTCCAATTCTTCCATTATATTCGCCTGGAACAAATAACCATGGTTCCATATCTTCTAATCGTTCATATGGATACATTATCGTTACAGGACGATAAATTGATGGGAAAAGATCACTAGATTCTCTGTCAGCAGTATATTCATGCTCTGAAGGGGAATTGTATTTGTTGTCTTTTGTTCTTAATTTTGAATTGTCATCTAATAATGTAGCTGGTTTGTTATGATATTCATTCAGGAAGAATCTTCCAATAATTGGGAATGTTCTCAAAGCAGTTTTCAAAGTCATCCATAATGGACGAATAATTAAATTTCTGAAATTTGGTTGTGCTCTTGGGTGCATTGGCATTTTTTTTCAACTCCTTAATCTTCTCCTACTGTGTGCGTTCCTGCTGGTGTCATTGTTTTTGTATGTGACATTCTTGATCCATCCCAATCAGGGTCTTCATCTACTGAAAGTATAACGAATAAAATTAGTGAAACAATTGTGATTGCAGCTGGAATAATTAATCCAGAACCAGGGCCCCATGTAGTCCCATCGTATACGTAAAGACGTAGAATAAAAGCAAAAGCCAAGTTAATCAACGATAATGGTAGTAAATATTTCCAGCCTAATTCTAATATTTGATCAGTTCGAATACGTGGGAAAGCGGCTCTAACCCAAACAAATATTGCAAAGAAAAACCATGCTTTTAACAGAACCCAAACAATTCCTGGGATAGCCAAATAAGCATTACCCACTACTCCTAAATCACCAATTAAATTTGCAAATGGTGCATGATAACCCCCAAAGAAGAAATGTGCCATTAAGATACAAGCAGCATAGCAACGTAAATATTCAGATGCAAACAAAAGACCCCATCTCATACCTCCATATTCTGTCCACCAGCCTTCTACTAATTCAGCCTCAGCTTCTGGCATATCGAATGGAATTCTTTCAACTTCAGCAATCATTGTAATTAGGAATAATAATGCTCCAAGCGGAATTAAGAAGAAATTCCATACGCCTGAACCATATTGGAAATCAATAATCTCAATTATATTCAAACTTCCAGATAATACACAAACTGCAAGAATTGTAATTAGAAGTGGTATTTCATAAGCAGTTAATTGAGCAGCACTTCTAATGCCACCTAAAAGTGAGTATTTGTTATTTGAAGACCAACCTGCGAAAAACACACCTAGTGGAGCAATACCAAAAATTGCAAATGCAAACAATACCGACATTTCAGGATCTGCAGCATAAATCCCAGAACCGAATGGTAAGAAACCTAGAATTAAAACTGTAGATGAAATTATTAAGAATGGTGCTAATTCATAAATTAATTTATCAGCTTTATTTGGAACCATGTGTTCCTTTGTTAAGAACTTCATTCCGTCACCTAAACCTTGGAAAAAACCAGGGAACAGATACCAAACGCCATGCCAACTACGATTATTTACGCGGTTAACTGTTGCTTGAGAACTTTTATTTCCAGCAACACTATTCAAAGAATTAACTACCCAACCAACAGGTGCTCCTAATCCAAATGGTAGTAGAGTCCACCATTTGCCTGCAGTCACTCCATTTTCACCAACCCATAAACTTCTAAATGTTGTTGTAGCGCCTCTTCTATCCATTAATCTGGCAATCAATTTTCTTTCAGTCCAAATGACTGTAATAAATTGAGAAAGCATAATGATTGTAAATATAATTACACACATTGTAAAGGTTTGAACACCGGTGTTAAAAATATTGAAAATTTCTCCAGTACATCTTGGTATAGTATCGAATAAAAAGGTATTTGCTGCTGTAGTTCCTTGAGCATCACACAATGAGGTTCCCGCATTAATATCAATTGAATTAAATGCAACGGAGTGAATATCTGTAGCAGAACTTTCAATGGCTTTGTTGACATTCAACCAATCGTATTTTGCATCTTTTGACATTTTTTCACCTATCCGTTTCTCCAATACATGGATCAAATGAACCCATTATAGCAGGAATATCTGCAACTTTGTAACCAATCATGGTTTTAGCAACAAATGGAATTGTAATAAACATTGGAGATCTAATACTCATTCTGTAAGGGAATTCACCTCTTCCTTTTTTACCTCCCCCACCTACGAGGTAAAATGTTGATTCTCCTCTTGAATCTTCAAAATTATGGAATCCTGTTTGTCCAGCAGGAGCTCTTAGTGGAGGTTTAAGATATATCATTTCATCCTTCTTGTTGTAATGCGTTTCAGCACCACCTGGAATTTTATCAAGTGCTGATAGAATCATATTACAAGACTCAATCATTTCAGTCATCCTTACACGATACCGATCATAACAATCAGATCCTTCATTAGATGATGCTTTTTCAATTGCAGCCACTCCATCTATTTGGTCATAAACACTGTATGGATGTGCCCATCTTACATCATAATTTACTCCCGCAGCTCTGACATTTGGCCCGGTTACTCCCGCATTAATCATATCTTCAGCTTTACAAGCCCCAACTCCTTGAGTCCTTACAAGGAAAATTGTGGATTCATCTAATAGCATTTCATATTCTTTTAGTCTCTCTAGGAACATTTCAATTTTTGCTCTTGCTCTCATTGCAAAACCAATTGGCAGATCACGCTTTACTCCACCTACTCTTGGGAAATTATAATGCATTCTACTTCCACCTAATTCTTGTAATAAATCAAGAAATAGTTCCCGATCACGAAGACACCAAACAAATACAGTAAGATTTCCTACATCAGGACAATAAGCACCTAGCCACATAAGATGGCTTGCGATTCTTTGCATTTCCACAGCGATTAGACGAATATATTCAGCCCTTTCAGGAACTTCAGCACCTAATAGATTCTCAGCGGCATAAATATAGGATTGTGCCCAAGTCATAGCAGAAGCATAACATAATCTGTCACAATAGGGAGTGATTTGAGTATAATCTCTTGCCTCGCAGATTTTTTCAACACCCCTGTGGATATATCCTAATTCCGGAATTGTATCTACAACTGTTTCCCCATCAACTTTAACTCTTAGAGTCCATAAACCATGAGTCATTGGATGTTGAGGTCCCATTGTAATCCACATTTCTGCCATAATAACTCCTCATTTCTTTTTGTCTGAATCTAATGGTTTTCTCATAAAACCTTGAGCATCATCATACATTTCGTTATGATCATGATAACGTATCTTGTGTTGTTTTTGTAATGGATGAAATCCAGGAGGAGAGTCGTGAGGGTTTAGAACCCGCATCATATTTTCATGACCTTCAAATTCGATTCCTACTAAATCCCAAGTTTCTTTTTCATTCCAGTCAGCACCCTCCCAAATAGATTGAACACTTGGTACTTTAGGCTCATCTGTTTGAGGAAGGACTATTGATACTTGATATTCTAGAGGTATGTCCATTCCTGAAAGTTTAGATGCATTAATTACAGTCTGTTCTCCTACGTTTGGATTTTTAATTCCTTTACGTGTCAAATGAACTACAACCTCCCAACCTTTTTCGGGAGTTCCCGGATTATATCCCGGTTTACCTGAAAAAAATTCAAATTCTAAAGGATAATGAATTCCTGTAATCATACTCAAATAATCAACACCTTGTTCAAATCTTAACCATTTTGCTAAACTTGGCCAATGAGCCGGAGGACAATCTATATGCACAAATGAGTATTTTTTACCACTCCTATGTTCACATGCTTCCGCTTTTATTCCAGCAATCTCAAATCTTTTATTAGTTTCCAAAACAGCATTTTCAACCGCTGTATTATTTTGTTCTAGAGATATACTTTGCATGACAGTTCCACCTCTTAATCTTCCCCAATAATAATTGGAGCATCTGTTTCACTTTCTTTTACAGGCGGGGCACCAATTCTGATAATTTTCTCTCTTAATTTTCCAAATCCATCAATTAATGCTTCAGGACGAGGAGGGCAACCAGGAATATATACATCTACAGGAATGATTGTATCTACTCCTTCAAGAATATTGTATGATTGGAAATATGGTCCGCCTGAAATAGCACATTCTCCCATTGCAATACACCATTTCGGTTCTGGCATTTGTTCCCATAGTCTTACAATTGGATCTGCAAATTTTTTACTTATTGGGCCATTTACTAACAACACATCACATTGACGAGGAGATGAACGGAAGAAAACTCCGAATCTTTCAGCATCAAATCTAGGTGCTCCTGCAGCAGCCATTTCAAGTGCACAGCATTTTATTCCAAGGTGAAGCGGGAACAAACTTTTCCTTTGAGCCCAATTGAAAAACCTTCCACCTAGTACGCCAATCAATTGTTTAATTTTAGTTGCTTTAAGAGCTTCATCAGTTACATTACCTACAACATCAATCAATGCCCTACTATTGAATATAGTGAAATTTTCAGAGTCGTCAGTCATTTTATCCCTCAAATATAGATTCTTCCCCTTTTACGGAAAACATGCCAAACTCCTAAACTCATTAGAAGCAAAAATATTCCTGCATTCATCATTGCAATTGCAGCATCTTGATGACTTCTAGAACTTACATCAGCATTCATTGTAAGAGTTCCTGCTAATGCAAGAAACATGAATGCAATATCAAAAACTAGGAAAATAATGGCATACCAATAATATTGGAAATGAAACTGAATCATTGCCCCTCCGACAGGTTCTGAACCACATTCATATGTTGTCAATCTTCTAGGATACATACTATGGTCTCTCTCATATCCAGGCAAGAAATAGGATCTAGTTATGTTTGGATTTGCAGAGTCAGTAACAGGCCTTACAAATCTAGTAACAATGAATTGACTTAATGGAAAAAGTATTCCTAGAATAGCCATTAATCCTACGGCTACGTAACTCTCGGTCACGGTCATTTTTTCGACATCCTAGAGAGTCCCAAGGCCCCCCTAATTAGTTCGACTTAAACTCCGGAAATAAGCATATGCTTTCCTTAAAAAGTTTAGCCACGCCTAATCTTTTTAATTTTGGTCTATTCTTCTTCTTTGAAAGTATAAATTACTCAATGCTGCTATTGTAATACAAGATAGTGCAGAAATATGACTAAATGATGGTAAGAAACCTCCATCTTCTTCCCCAATGACCTTTAATTCAATATTTTTTCTACCTATCATTCCACTTGTATCTTCTGGTTGAACACTAACTGTAAATTCAAATTCATCACTTAATGTTGATTCAGGGGGTTCAACTTTAACAACGATCACTCTAAATTCTCCAGGTGCCAATGTAAATTCAAGATCATCGCTGTCAGGAATTAGTGGAATCCACCCTCTGAGTCCTTCAGATAAAATTACAACTACTCTTTCATTAGTGTTGCCATCATTATAAATCCTTAATTCAAAATTTGCATTATCTGGATATTCAATATTTTGAGTTGTACTTCCAACGGCTTCAATTTTCAAATCGTGTATTGTTTCAATATTTACGAGAACTTCTAATGTTTTTACATATTCTGCATTATGTTCTGATTTAACGTCTATGTATACTGTCCCTCCAGATCCATCTTCAGCATCTTCATCAATGTTTAGAGTTATTTTAACTTCAAGTGCATATAACATGATTTCATGGGTATCCACTAATCCAGCAGCTAACCATGTATTATTTGCTTCATCCATATCTGAAAATTCAAGGATTTCACCATCTGGGTTGGTAGCAAATTCTCCCGTAGAGGTTTCCCTTAGTACATATTTCATTGGAACAGGAATAGATTCGGAACCATCATACATCACTCCATTTTTATTTATGCTCAATTCATATTCAATTCCACTAAGGGTCCTAATTGTAACTAATGCATTATCTTCTTGTGGGTTTCCATAAAATACACCATCATTTTGAATCCAAAAAATGAATTCAGTACTACCGCCTGGAGCTTGTGTAACTTCTACTTGGTTTGGATTATCCCCTGGAGCATCAAAAAATGCATTCATTCTAAAAATTAAATTTGAACTAGTAGTTGTTATATTGAATGTCTTTTGTAAATTTACTTGATCTGCGGTATTAAGAACTTGAATTGTAGAACGGCATTGGCTTTTTTCTCCTCCATCAATTGTTACTTTGGCTAAGAAATTTTTTGTTGTTTGCGCGGGAATATTTACCATTGTAATTTCTACAGTATCTCCATTATCCTCAAAGAAACGGACATCCCAATCTGAATTTCCACCGTCACTGCTTGTGCAAGAATTTTTTGAAACAACCAAATTATAATTGTCTGCTATATTTCCCGTATTTGTTACAGTAAATGGATATGAAACAGTTGCACCATCTTTACCAGATTGGGATGTAATAGAAACTCCGATATCTATGTCATGTCTTTCATCAGCATAAACTGCAATTGAATCAGAATCTAGAATTTCTCCATTACGAATTAATTCTAGATCATAAACAACAGCCTCATCTGCTAATGCATTAAGTGGTACTGAAACATTTATATTTACATTTACAGTTTGTCCTTGTTCAACTGAAATTGAATTTAAACTTCCACCCGTATCTCCTGGATCAAAACTATAACTCCATCCTGCTGGCTCATTTGCTGAAATAGAAACAGAAAATGAATCAGGTCCATTACCTGTATTTTTAATGGTAATTGGAAAAGAATCAGAGTTTCCAGGTTCAATTTTAAAATCACCTATTCCTGTGGATGTTATTTCTCCATCATGGAATTGCCCTACAGTTACTTCTAGAGTACTTGAACAAATAATGCTGCCAGAACTTCCTTGTTCGTTAACTCTAATAGTAATTGAATGAACTGTGCCTGCACTTGCAGAATTATCTGGACTGACTAACACATCGAATACGTGATTTTCACCTAGAATTAATTCTCCATTGGGAGGTTCTATGTCTTGAATCCAAGAGTTCTTACTGCCAGCTGTACTAATCGAAATCCAGAAATCCGTATTTCCTTCATTTTTTACTGTGAATCTGGCTGTGGTTTGTCCGAAAGGTTCAGCATTTACACTAACAGAAGAACTTGTAAACGAACAATCTTTAATTTCGGGAATTTCTAATTCTAATTCTAGTTCATCCGTCGTATTTTCTTCATCAGCCCCAGGTCCAGCATTTGTAACAGATGCCTCAATTAAAAAACAAGCAGTTAGGGCTTGATCTTGATTCTCGAATCCAGTAACTGTAAATGTGACAATTTCTTCATCACCGCTATCAAGTTGAACTTGACTTGGCTCTATGTCTACTTGGAATCCAGATACTTGATCACATCCAAAATCATCATCTCTGTCTCTTGCCTCAAGATTAATTGTTTCATTAAATTGGCCTGTGTTTTTTACAACAACTGGCCAAGTCATTTCTTCGTCATTCCCATTCCATGTTTTTTCTTCAGGATGCTGAGTACTTAATTCAACGCCCCACGTACTTCCTCCACTTCCTTCACCTGCTGTTGTTGTTACGGTAACTTCAGCATTCCCAGGGGTTGGATCTGTGACTGCACCTACTTCATTCGCTACAGCATTGACTGTAGTATCGCAAGATTCTGCGGGTTGTGCTGTAAGATTTACGAATAACATGACATCCACAGAATCACCTGGTGATATGGCGCCTTGTGGTTGTTCAACAGTTGAAGAATAACCCGTACATTCAGGTCCATTTGAAGCAGAAAGTGAAACAGTGATATCATTTTCACCATCGTTATTTACTACGATTGTATATTCTGCAGTAGTTCCTGGATCTGCTTCTTGAGTCATTGGCATTGCATTAAGTGAAACAGTTGCAGCAGCAAAAACTGTTGGAATTGTGGATAGAAAAATAAGTGCTGTTAAAATAAATGCACAACTTCTAGGTGGCATTTTATCCCTTCTCATATATTCTACGAGCCCACACATATATCAAAAACCCATTCTATGATTGTATTAGTATCCGTTAAAATTTAGCATTTTTAAAAAATTCAATCCTATTTCAATTTTAGGAACTTATCTTTATGCTTCATTGCATGTTCTCTTGCTTTATCTTCAGGATATCCTGTTGAAATTAATTGTTTGACATATTGTTCTATTTTTTGTTTAGCTTGAGGTGTTAAATCTGTGTCTTCAGGTTTTGTTTGAAATGCCGGGGCAATTTTTGGCATATTTGTTATTGGTGGAATATTTAGTTGATTCGGTAGTGGAGGTAAGGGTGGTAAATTAATAGAATTAGATTTTTTATTGAAAAGACTTTCTTTAGGAATAAAAATTACTGCGCCACCAATTAATGCAATAATTAATATTAACAATCCAAAAATCATAAAACCATTATTTCCTGAATTTAAACTGGCATTATATTCTTCATTGCCTTCAGATATTACATTGAAAATATAGATACCCCCCACTATATTTTCGTTATTTTGTAATTTTAGTTGGATTTCATATGTTCCTACATCCATAGGCATTAATTCAATAGTAACTCTTTTACTTTCTCCGGCATCTAATACAATCCAATTTGTATCTTTAAATTCTGAATCCCATTCTTCGGGTGAAATGATATCTAATTTATCACTAATTTTTTCGTTTCCAAGATTTGTAACTTCGAATTCTATTGTTGTCATTTTATTATATTCTGTTAGTGGTACTGAAACATCAACCCATTCTAATTTAAATTCTTGAGGAACTGTCAAATTAAATGTACTATTAACGACATAATTATCTTCAAATTCCAAAATAAACTCAATTACTTCAATATTTCCTGCTTGCATTGTTAACGGAATTTTTAACAAACAAGTCGCTATTTTTATTTCAGAAGCCTCAAAAGTTTCAAGAGGATCACAGGTGGCATCCCAATTATTATTACTTTGAATCATCACATTATTTGGAGTAAAACTTCTACTTCCATCATTAGAAATTGCCCATCTAATTTTAAAATCTACTCCAATTGGTGGCTTCTCTCCATTTTCTAGATCTATTTCTTGCCCATCATTTAATTGTAAATCTAAAAATTCAATAGATGGCTTTGGAAGATATATTACCTCCAACTCATCAAATAATTCAAATATAGAACCTTCCAATGTTGTCATAATAAGTTTGAATGTTCCGCTTTCTGCTTGACCATTTCCTTGAACAGGAATTATTACATCTACATATGAATTAGGCTCAATTTCATAAAATTTAGTATAAGTTAGCACAATCCAACCAGATGGCATGATTGCATCAACAGTAACAGAAGACAATGAGTTTCCACTATTAATTAATTTAAATGACAAGTCTAACCTTTCATTAGGCATTACTTTCTCAAGAGTCATATTGGTTATCGGATTTATCATTTCATAAGTTCCTACGATTAATTCAACTGATTTATTCCACATTTGTTCAGGGTTATTTTGGGAAATAGCCTTAATATTCAATTCAATTTTTGTCCCGGCAGATATCAATGCTACAGGAGGATAAATGACGATACTCAAATCTTTTTCATCGGATTCAGCCATTAATCCACTCTCGATTGTGCTTAAGTCTGTATTTTCGAATTTAGCATCCCAATATTGAGGCGGTTCTAAGATAATATCATAACTTTGAACAGAATTACCACCATTGATAAATTTCAAATCAAATGTAGTGAGGCTAATTGGTGAGACTAAAATTTGTGAATTTGTAGACATAATTGCCAATGGTAAATTTTGTACATAAAGGCTTATTGTTAGACTCTCTTCAATATTATTATCTGTGTCTGTTCCAATTAATTCTATGTCATAATATCCTGGTTCAGGCGGGAATTCTATTTCAGGAATACTCAATGAAATAAGAATTTCTTTAGTTTCTTGACCTTCTAAATTATGATTTGTTTTTGAAAAACTTACAGTCCATTGTTTAGAAAGTAAAGTAGAGCGCTGAATGGGGTTATTCGCCCTTATTGTTGTATTTGTTTCAATAAATGCAGTATTTGTAATATTTACAGACCATCTTGCTGAATCACTATTTGAATTTGTCCATTCTATTACTGACATCCCAGAATTCAAATTAATTCCGGGTGTTGTAACTTGAATATTATCATAATAGACATTATTAATTTCATCCATTTCATCTAACACATCATTAGAATCAGCATGAATTGAAATCTCTTTCACACCGGATGAATCGGGAGTCCAATCCCATGTCAATACAGTTTTAGCTCCAGTTCCTAATGTTAATTCGTAAGAACCAATTGCTTGCCCATCAATTTTTAATTCTACATCAAAATCATCTGCACCAGTATTTCCAATGTTTTGAATTTCATAACTAATTTGAATTTCTTCACCTACACTTGGAATTACTTTACTAGTAATTAATGAGCCAGGAACTGGAATAACATCAGGACGTAAATCATTAATTCCA
This sequence comes from Methanobacteriota archaeon, assembly GCA_002692465.1. GTDB lineage: Archaea > Thermoplasmatota > Poseidoniia > Poseidoniales > Poseidoniaceae > MGIIa-I. The sequence continues at coordinate 64,493 of NZKH01000017.1, forward strand.
ACTCCACTTGCAGCTATTGCAAACATTTGAGCTCTTGGTCCACCATGTTGAACATCAGATACAGTAATTTTCCAAAGACCTGTTTGAGCATTATCGACTAGAATAACTTCAACATTATTTGTATCATCAGCCGAACCTCCAACTACAGACCTTCCGTTTTGAAACACGTTACCCAAGTAAATTGTGCCATCGGGTGCTTCAACTTCTAAATTCAAATCATTAACTAATTGTTTTGTAGAAAATCTAGATCCCATATGATCAGACCACGCTAAAACAACTTTGAATGGAGAACCAGGTGATGTTACATTTATGTTGTATTCCAAACTAGTACCACTATTGGAAAGTGAGGATCTGTCATCTACCCAAATTCCTCTTCCTCCAGTTGGTGCAATTGAATTTTGAAGATTAATACGCCCCCAACCCTCATTATTATTTGGAATATCTCTCGTACCCACATCTTGAGCCCCCAAGATAAGCATCGCTTTCATTAGTGCTCCCTGTGGAGATGCTCTTTCAGCAACCTCAGTCAAATATTCTCTTACTAAGGCTGCAGCTCCTGCAGCATTAGGAGTGGCCATTGAAGTACCGGTATATTCCATATAATACTGATTCTCCCAAGTAGAACCATCATCGTCTGTAGCTTCTTGTGATTTACAAGAACGGACATATCCTCCTGGTGCTAAAATATCTGGTTTAATCCTATCATCATCTGTGGGGCCCCGAGAAGAACCACTCATGATTGTGTTTGGAGCCGCTCCATATCGACTTTGATGCATTCCAACAGTTAGGCTATTTTTTGCGGTTCCAGGTGAATTTACAGTTCCTGAATTCGGTCCATCATTACCTGCAGCAAAAACAATTGAAAATCCTTGATAGCCATTATAATAACGATCATAGGTATTTGCTTTGTCATCAACATCTTCACTTTCGCTAGTATATGCACCTTGTGAGGAAGTTCCAAATGAACCCCACGAATTTGAGTGTATTCTAGCACCAGCTGTATACGCATTTCCTAATAATGAGGTTAAGGATGGAGAATAAAAACTTCCATCATCATCATCTTCCATTGCTTGAAAATATAACTCTGCTTGAGGGGCAACACCTGCATATCCCCCGCGGGTCCCATCACCAAGAACAGTACATGCAACATGGGTCCCATGTCCACTCCACTTATCTCCAGTTTTACCTCCATCGTTAATTACATCAATTTTAGCATCAATGCGATTTCCAAAATCACCATGATCATGATCAATACCAGTATCTGCTACAGCAATTAATTGTCCACTTCCATTCAATCCATTTGTTGGGAAATGTGTAGTAACACTAGACCATTTCATATGAGTCCTTGAATTATCATTATAAATTGAAAATTCTGGAGAAATTCTAATCCAGGCGACACCAGGATCTGATAATAAATTAATTAGATTTGAATTAGATGTTTTTGCATCATAGCGCCCATTATCCCATTTAATTATTTCATTCATATTTATGTCTAACAATTTAGGTAAATTAGAAAATAATAAATCTCCTTTTATTCCGATTGTTTCAATATTTTCATGAAAACCATTACTGTCCGCTCTTCTCCAACCATCAATACGAAGTAAAATATCATCAATATCCTGTTCTTGATTTAGTAATTCAGTGATAACATCACCTAAAATTAGGGCAATTGGTATTGAATGTATTGCTTTAACTTGTTCAATTTTATCAATTTCTTCCAGACTTGAAATAGGCCCTTGAACAATAAATCCACTTGGCCAAATATATTCTCTTATTACTAACCCTTCAATTTCATTCAGATTGTTTCGAGCATTTGTGAGAGGCTCTTCACCATCAATTATTATTAATTTCAAATCAGTTCTATACTCTTTCAAATTTTCAGGAATTTCAATTGTTTGAATGAATTCTTCAGAATTAAATAGGCCAATTCTAGTCCATGCTTCAGAAGGCCTTTTTTTAATATTAATATCGTGATATTCAACAACATCTAAATTATGTAATTTATTTGGATCAATATTAATTATTTCAAACCTTTTTTCCAAAGATTCATCAGAGAAAAGCTCATTTTCAGTTGGTTTTGCTAATGGAGACCAACTTGTTAAAATTAATAGTAATAATGCAATTACTACATGACGAACTTCTCTGTTCACATTACTCCGTCTTCACTTGCCCTATTCAATGGTTTAGTATAGATGTGGCAGAATTAAATGATTAACCAATGCCTCGTTGCTTTATTTGTAAACCATTCATAAACCCAATCACCAACTGAGTGAGTCCAAGTTGTGGATCTTTGATTATTTTTACCATCCTTGTAATTAATTGAAATTTTAATTACATAATTATCCCAAACTGTTGCACCAGGTATTGTTAATTCTAAATCATCACTTGCAACGCTAATGTGGGCTCCAATAGATTCTCGATAAAAAATTGTGTTGTTCAATTCATTTCCATCTAAATCTTCAAATGAAATTTCTACACTTACCTCGCTAATTTCTCGGCTTCCTACGTTGTGTATTTGTGCTAAAACCACGTGTCCCCCTCCAGATTGCATGTATATTACTTCAACATTAACAGCATCTCTAGGTATTACCCAATAATATGTTGCAAAAATACTTGATAAGAATAAAAGTACTGTTAATGAAGCTGCTAATAATCTAACAGGGGAAAGAGACTCTTGAATGGATTGAAATAATTCAGCAGCCTGTTCACTTTTATCCAATTCTTCTTGAGTAGCATATACTGTATCAGAAATTTGAATTAATTTTATTTCTTCTTCAT
>NZKH01000018.1 GCA_002692465.1 Methanobacteriota archaeon
TCAAAAGATTCGATATCATCTCCACCAATGCAGCCTTGAAGTAATAGTAAAAATGAAAATAATAATGCAAACGAATATTTTGAAGATTTCATTGTTTTCACCTACTAAAAATGTAATTCAAAGATTTGTCCTTTCGTTTTTAATAATTCCAATTACTAAAGTACTAACTAAAATGATTAAAATGAAACCTAGAACAAAAATTGAAATCCAAAGAATATTTGATTCTTCAGATTCTAAAGATAAACTTGTTGAAGAATCACAAGCATCGGGGATGCCATCTGAATCTGAATCTATCGAGTCATCATAACCTCTACATTTATCCAAATCATCTTCTACTCCATCCCCATCACTATCCTGAATTTCATTAATATCTTCAGTAATATTTTCTGTTTCATTTTCAGAATTCTCCTCTACAAGATCTTCGTTTTCATTAACTGTATTATTCTCTAAAAGATCATCAGTTTCATTAATTTCTGTTTCATTTACTACTGGGTTATAATTACCAAATAACATTGAAAAATCATATTGATAATCTTGATTGGTAGAGCAATTTTCATTACAATTATCTCTAGTAGGATGTAGTTCTAAGAATATTTGAGTGCCATCAGGAACTAAAGAAATATTTCTTGTAATTTCCCAAGTAACATTGTAGTAAGAATATTCAAAATTAAAAGCACCCATAATATATCTCCAATTTTGTGAATCTGAACTAGTAATTATTCCAGTATTATTGTTCACGATATGTGTGCTTGGATACATAATCTCTGTATCACAAAAATTGTGAAGAACCGCTGTAATATTGAAAGAAATTTGAGATGGTGCTGAATAATCGTAATCGTGACTAACATTAGTAAATCCAAGGCATTCATACTGAAACTCTATTCCAAGTTGGCTATCACTACATCCATCTGAATATACAGGTTCTCCAACTGGCGTTCCTGAACAATTATCATTTTCATTTCTAATTCCGTCACCATCAGCATCTAATTGAAAATCACTGCATCCATTATCATCTACACTTGAATCAATCAAAGTATTTGGACATAAATCAAATTCATCTTCTACGCCATCTTCATCTTCATCATAAATTGTATAATCTGGCATCATAGGAACTACAGATAAATCCCAACGATTTGCATGTTCAATTAATCCTGCCTCATTGAAATGTACGGTATCATATCTCCATTGTTCCCCAATTAAATCATCTGTATAAGGTCCTTCAAATGTAAATGGATCGGCATCAATTACTGCTTGTTGAGCATTGACAATTCTTTCCATATCCGATGTATCATAATTCGGTAAAAAGGATGCTCTAGCAACAATCCAGGGTAATTCCCAACCTGCTTCAACTCTACTAGCAGTAATTACTTCACTAAGTCTGATAGTATAATCTTCGGTGCTAGTGTCTAATGCCAAATCGCTCTCGCCTTGATGCCAAAGTAATGCTCTAGCCCCATTTGGGCCGACTTCATCTAAAGCTAATACAATTCTAGAAAATAAATCATCACCTGCATCAGGAAGCCATTGAGCTACCGAAGTTCCTCCCCAGCCAACTGAAATTAAACCAACAGGGACATCATATCTATCAACAATATTGTCACCAAAAGCAGGCCAAGGTGAACCTCCAGAACCTGTTGCAATAGGCATTGGATCATTTCCTACTCTCCAATCTTCGTAACCCCATGAACTAACTCTGGGATCTTCTGGTGAAAGTAGTGTATCTCCACTATTTGCTGAATTAGATTGTCCTGCAATTATGAAAACTTCTCCCACTCCGATTGGTGAAACATTCTCAAATGCAACTGGAACTCCTTGGAATGAAAATTGTAATTCCATCTTATACCAACCAGAATCTGCTTGCATCGATCCGTAAAAGGATGAGCCTCCAGGTTTGTAGGAATCTGCAATAGTTTTCCATTCACTAGGTTGACCTATCAGTTGTTCATTTGTATCAATTTGAATCAATCTTGCTTCAATTAAATCACACTCGAATTGTATTTTTCCATTAATTGGAAATGTTCCTCTATTATCTAATTGTCTTTGTACAATTTGATGGGAGTCCGGTGAATCTAATTCTACAGCTAAATCTGCGGGGGTTGGTCCTTCTCTGATTAATACTCTCAATGTACTCAAAACGTAATCATCTGCAGTTAATGTAAATGTCCAATCTGGATGTCCAGATGAATCAGGATTATTTCCAATTCCTAAATCATTAATGTCATCATATCCCCATCTATTGTAAGAAAATAATGTTTGTTGGGAATCATAATCATGAATCTGCATGCTTCCATATCCTGCATTATTATTGTATATTCTATCTCCAAAATCAAACAAAGAATCACTAGCATTTGGAACACCAATAGCATTTACAGCCTCATAATTACTAGGCCAAAATTCAATTACACCTGTATCAATATCTGAAATTTGACTCAAATCTGGATGATTGGATTCAACATGAAGATCTTCAATTAGTTGTTGAAATACAACACCAGTACCTATATGTGGCACACCGAAATCTTCAGGCGAAAGTGACAAACTAGGAAAAGATACGTAAACAAAAATCCTTTCTTCTCCGGGTCTTTGAAGTTCAAGATGGTATGCAACCCTATCAAAAGTAAAATCGATATTTCCACTATTATCAATATCATAATTTATTCCATTACTATTGTAATTATCAATCGTACCCATATCTAATTCATACAATAAAGTGTAATCATTGGCCTCAACCGCATCATTTGCAACAACTGAAAATGAATTTTTATATTTCTGATCTAGTGATTCAAATTCAAAAAAAACGCTAGAAATTGGACTTAAAAGTACAATTAGTGATAACAAAACTGCATATTGAAGTCTCCGCATATAACACTTGGAAACATTACCTTACTGTCAAGGTATTGTTCAAATAAAAAACCCACATGGGAGTGGTAATGGGAAATTTTGAAACACCCACAGTCAATTGGATTTCTTCAAAGGGATTGCAACAATTTCGTTTGTGTTCAATATTTGTTTTAATTCCAATGATGGTAGTTCCAATCATTCTAAATGACCTGACATATCTTTACAGATACTTGACTCAATGGTCGATAGAAATCGCAACAATTGCAACAATTCTAATCTATTTTTCAGCTAAAAATCCTGATAATGTTAAACTCAATAAAATTGCTTTAATCACTTTTGAAATCGCAATATACCTTACCGTTGCGACAATGGTTTCATTTTGGGTATCTTTCCCGAACATTTACTTTTGTTGTATTGAAACATATTGGAAAGTAGCATTAACAATTAGCCATATAATTCCTCAAGCAATCATTCTTTCAAATTTATTTTTATCCGATGTTAAAATTAACTTGAAACATGGTATATTTGGTGCCATGGTTGGAATTGCGTACCTCATTACTGATTATTTAAGACACAAAACTCAAGAGACTTTTGATACATATGAATTCTTACAATGGGGAACTCCAGAAGCAATAGAAATTTCAGTATTCTTTATTATTGGTGGATACATTTTCTATATTGTGATTTGGAAAATTAATGAGTCTTTCAAAAACGAAATAGATATACGCTGACGATTCTCGGACACAACATGGTCAAAATCGGAGATACCGCACCCGCCTTTACATTGAAAACTACAGACAAAAGTGACGTTAGTCTTGCAGACTACAATGGACAAAACGTCATTCTAGCATTCTATCCAGGTGCATTCACTGGTGTTTGTGATAAAGAAATGTGTGCATTTCAAGACAATCTAAGTAAGCTTAATGATTCCAGTACTGCAGTTCTTGGAATTAGTGTTGATTCTCCTTGGGCAAATGCAGAGTTTGCAAGGAAATACAATCTTGAATTTACCTTACTTTCAGATCTTGACCGAGAAGTAGTCACAAAATATGATGCTACATTTGTTGGACTTGGAGGAATTGATGGTTATGTATGTGCAAACAGAGTTGTGATTGTAATAGATAAAGATGGAGTCGTTCAATATCGCTGGGTTGCAGAAAATCCTGGTGTAGAACCAAACTACGACGAAGTTGTAGAATTCGCATCATCACTCTAAATTCGCCAACATGAGGCTTTTTAGATGGAATTCAATTACTTAGTTAATCAAAATTGTGTTGAACTAATGAATTCAATGGATGAAAATTCCGTTGATTTGACTGTAACATCACCTCCATACGATCAATTAAGAAATTATGAAGGATATGATTTTGATTTCAAAAGCATAGCTGAGGGATTATTTAGAATTACAAAGGAAGGTGGAATTGTAGTTTGGGTTGTTGGTGATAAAATCAAAAACGGAAATAAATCACTAACTAGTTTTAAACAAGCAATTTACTTTCAAGAAATTGGTTTTAATGTTCACGATATCATGATATATCGCAAAAAAAATACTCCATTCATGCGTTCAAATGCTTACACAAATTGCTATGAATTCATGCATGTATTTACTAAAGGAAAACCAAATACATACAATCCAATAATGATTGATACAGTTAGACAAGGGTACGAAAAAATGCCAACTAACAAAGGGCCAGACGGAGTAAATAACAAAGTCCTTGGAAAATTAAATTCAAAAAAAGCTAGAACTAATATTTGGGAATATGCTGTTGGAATGCATGGAACTACAAGTGATAAAATTGCATTTGAACACCCTGCTGTAATGCCGGAAAAATTAGCAGAAGATCATATTCTATCTTGGACTAATGAAGGGGATTTAGTATTTGATCCAATGTGTGGTTCAGGTACAACTTGTAAAATGGCTTTGAAAAATAATCGGAAATATATTGGCTGTGATATCTCAAAAGAATATATTGAAATTGCAAAAAAAAGAATTCAATTGGTGAGTGAATGAATTATCGAGATATTATTTCAATAATTTATGGAATTCCATTTGTTTGGATTGGGATTGCTCATTTTACAGACCCTACTTGGTTCGAACCAATTGTTCCTGAAATACTAGGGAATGCATATTTTTGGGTCATATTAAGTGGTATTTTCGAAGTATTAATTGGCGTTGGAATAATGATTCCGAGACTAAGAAAAGTTTCTGCTGCTGCAATGGTATTAATGCTAATTACACTCTATTGGGCAAACCTGAATATGTGGATAAACAATATACCATTAAGTGGAGAAACATATGCAGATAAATGGCATATTCTAAGAGGAGCAATACAAGTTGCCCTTATTTTTACTGCCCTTTGGATTGGAAAATTCACTCCATTCAAAGATGAAATTTACGACGAAAATAATTTGTTAATATTTGATGGACAAATTTTCTCAAGTGGTTTTGAATCTGGAGATAGAATCGTGATTGGAAATTGGAAATATTCTCCTTTCGGAAAATTCACAGATATTATGTGGGCCAAACCTGATGGGAAAAAGGTGCTAATTGCACCAAATCAAAAATTAATTGATTTTATTTCAAACATGTATCAATTTGATGAATATATAATTTCAAAATTCTCAATAGAAGAAAAATCAAATCAAATACTAATCAAAACGGATCAAATCATGTGTGAACTAGAATGGTCTAAAGGAATTGAAATTCCTTTCAAAAGGCCACTATGGTTTATCTCTAGTCTAGAATATATAGTTGCATTTATCTTTTTCAAAACAAAAACAAATGGTTCAACAAATGATGGAAGACAAGAATGGTATGCAATTGAGAAAGTTAGTAATTTGATTTCAGCAAAAGCATCAATAAATGAGAAAGATTTAGGAAAAATGACGAACTTTGAACCAAAAGCAACTTTTGGGTTTAGTGAACCAAGAAAAAAGCCTACTGCTGTAGAATTAAAGAGTTATATTGAAAGAAAAGCGGGTGATAGAATTGATAATTCGTGAACTTGAAAATAGTGATATTCCTGCTATTTGGAAAATAAACGAAGAGGGTTTACCGGGTACAGGAAAAGTATCTGAAGATGAAATTGCAAATTTACTAAATTATTCAGAACTATCTTTAGGAGCATTTGATGAGAATGAATTACTAGGGATTGTAATTTGTCTTCTTCCGAGAACTGAATATGGAAGCTTGAACTATGCTTGGTTCAATAAAAACTACCAAGATTTCCTATATGTTGACAGGGTGGCTGTTACAACAAATAGTAGAAACAAAAAAATTGGTTCATTACTATACGAAAAAGTAATTGCTCACGCTCAAAAATTAGAATACCCTGTTGCTGCAGAAGTTAGTCTCAAACCGCCAAATCCAGATTCCATCCGATTTCACAAAAGACATGGCTTTGCTGAAGTAGGTGTTCTTCATCATGAAAAGAAATCCGTAACAATGATGTTAAGAAATTCTTAATTGATTATTCTGAACCTACAAGTTTGTAATCATCAGATAATGGAGTTGCACCAGTTTCCATGGACACTATCTTTCCATCTTTGAACCTCATAAACGATAGAACTGCCTCAGATGTTGAACCATTAGCAAAGTGAACTATTGCATGAGCTACTCCAACTTGATCATTCTCGAATAATATTCTATCATCTTCAGATTTTGGTGCACCATCACCACCTGCAAATCCTAGTAAATCGGATTTGCTCATAGTGACTCCACCAACATGTGGATTAAACACAAATTCATCGTGAATTATCTCTGCTAATGCATCGACATCTCCATTTTCCCAGGCTTCATTGTATGCTTCTATTATTGACATATTAATAGCCGAGAAGAACTACGTTTTAAGCATCTTCTACCTGAGTGTTTTCATCCACTTGTAATTTTAAGAGTAAATACAACTGGAATTGAAAAAAAGATTAATGAGACTAACCACGAAAAAATAGACCCGATTATTATTCCAAATGAAGGTATCAAAACTGTTGCTACTAATGCATACAAACTTACTGACATTGAGCCGAGCATCATTGGACCAACTGCCCCGCTAGGAACTTCTTCACCTTGAGAAATCCAAAGAGCAACCATTGTTGTCAAAAATATTGCAGGAAAAACTGAAGCTATCCCTGCCAATAATGGTGACCCTTGTTGAGAAAGCCAAACTGCAACGCCTATTGCAATTGCAGCGGCAATTCCTCTAGAAGCTAATATTGTAATTCCAACTTTATTTTTTCCACGTGGTGCTGGATGGTGCCTTCTTGTCGCCCAACGCCCAAATAATAAACCAATTAGAAGAGCTAATACGCCCACTAACATAGGATCTAAATCTGAAAATAATATTACAGAAATAAACGCACCTGCAAACCAAAAACTAAGATTGATTAATGTAATAATTGTAAGACGAAGTGAAAACTTCCATTCTGGAATTATTGTCGGCGTTACTCTCCAAGACCACAAAAAAAATGAATTTAACAACATACCTACAGGCACCATTCCCATTGAAGATTCAAATGAGGATTGACTAGAATCTGCAATCCAAATAAATGCTGCTGCTGGTACTATGGTTGTAGGGACTGTTCCAATAATACCTCCTATTACTCCTCCATATCTCTCAATTGCAACAGTTGCTAAAATTGCAACTAAGCCTGCAAAAAATGCTGATAAAAAAATATTCATAGTTGCCATATAATTCACCAGAATGAATTTCAATAACGTATGCCAAATTTATTGTAAATAAANCTCATTAACCAAGCTGGACCTATCATTAAAAATTGTAAATCTTCAAANAATGATGGTTTTATTCCTTCAATTTTATGTCCATAAAATTGTCCAATCCATGCTAAAACAAACACAATTATTGAGGATTGCCAAAGTGGAAAACTGACTAATTCATTATAAAATCCGCAAAAAGCAAAACAAAAAGCACACCATAACATCATTCCTATTGTTAATGAAATAGATAACCTAGCATAAAAAATGAAAACTGGAATAATTGCAAGTGTTGCAAAATTTAACCAAACATAATCTACAGACCATGGTTTAGGAATTGACCACAATAGACCTACAATAGATAAGAAAATTAATGGAACACAAACCCAATGAATTTTTTTGTTAAGTGGATTTTGGTGACTAACACCATATGCGTCTAACCATTCTTGCATTGTACGTGTTTTAGATTCGGCCATTAACAACCTCCAATAGTTTCAAACTAATGAATAATGCTAAAAATTAATTGATTTTTTTGTTTAAATTAGGGATAAAACTTAGTGTCTGAAGTTGACTTGTTAACATTAATCCCCATTCACCAATCGCTCCAATTGAATGCATATTTAATGAAACAAAAAAGCACATAAATAAAAACGAAAAGAATCCAAATAAAGCAATTTTATGCCTTATTTCATTAATAGATCTACCCCTAAACATAATTTCTGTATCAAGTTTTTTCCGTGCCATCATAAAAGAATAAATCCAAATTGAAATGAAAATAAATATTAACATCGCAATAATAACATGAGGCATTAGTTTTTTATCAAAGGGGAAAAATGTTATAGAAAATACTAAAATTCCAGAAATTATTGAGCATGCCAATGAAAAATTGTTAAAATTATGTTCTTTTTTATCATCTGAATTTAAACTTGAAGCAGTACGTAAAAATGCTTCAATTCCGATGAAAATAAATAAAATTCCTGCAATTTTAAATCCAATATTAAATATTGTTATTTCTGGGGAATAAACTCCTCCAGATGAAATGTAAGGAGGTAAACCATTAGGATAAACTGCTAATGAATTAAAATAATTATCAGAACCAGGAACTTGATCTGAAAGATCTACTGAATATTCTCTAACATTTTCACCAGTTTGTAACATTATTTGAGTGATTAATGATGTTCCTATAACCGTAATAACTCCTAAAATCAAAATTGATTTTAATGATTTATCAGAAACGATACTATTTGGCAAATTCATTCTATCCGCTCATTCTATTCTTCTTCATTAAGTGTTAATAATTTTATTTCAGGTAAAAACGTCAAAACAGTTGCTAAAATACCTGCAATCAATGCCCATTCCCACAAAGCCGCTTTATCCAATACTGGATAAATCTGATTTGTACAGAATTCTTGCATATTATTGGTTGATTCATTCCAAAGGTCCCAATCAAAATCTTTAGTCCAAACTTTGGAAACATTTACAATCATTTGCCATAATGAAACTGCAGCAATTAATGCTGTAAATACCCTAATAGAGATTAATTTAATAAAATTCTCAGTTCCTTTGAATAATTTAAAAGTTAATACTGTAACTAAAATACACCAAATTACCCCACCATAAAAAATATCATTAGCAAAAGAACCATGTGCGAATCCATTAACATTCCAAGGAGTATATCCTATTCTAAAACATGAAACNGCTGCAACAATTCCGGGAACTACTGAAACGTAATTAAAAACAATCCAAAAATTACTAAAATTATTTTTTAACANATATTTATGTCTAAAATTTTGAAGTTCAAAAAGAAACCAAATAGCCAAANAACTACTTCCTATAGCGCCTAATGTAAATATTGTATCTCCTGGTTGATANAGATCCAAATCTGAAATAAAAGGCATAATTGCTTTACATCCACCCAAAACCCAAAAAATCCATCCTAAANTCATCCAAATAAANGTATATGANGTTAAAAAAATAATTGAATATCTTAATCGGGCGGNTTGTTCCATAATTTTCACTCATACATTTCTGATTTAATCTTAGTCCTATTTCTTATCTTGCATACCTGTTTGTACATCCCAAAGTCGTTTATACATTTTATCTTTCAAAACTAAATCATCATGTGTTCCTGATTCTATAACTTTACCATTCTCAAGAACAAAAATATTGTCAGCATTGCGTATTGTAGAAAGTCTATGTGCAATAATTAATGTTGTTCTACCCTCACTAATCTGAGCTAAACTTCTTTGTAAAGCAGCCTCTGTTTCATTATCTACCGATGATGTTGCTTCATCTAAAATTAAAATTGGTGCATCTTTCAAAACTGCTCTAGCAATTGATAGCCGTTGTCTTTGACCACCAGACAATTTGTACCCTCCTTCTCCAATCTTAGTATCAAAACCATTTGGCAATGTATTGATAAATTCTATCGCTTCAGCAATTGATGCTGCATTTTCTATTTCTTCATCAGTAGCATCAAGATTACCATAACGGATATTTTCTTTGACGCTTTCAGGGAATAATGTAACTCTTTGACTAACTAATGCAATTGATTTCCTCAAAGAAGATAATTTAATTTCTCGAACGTCTATTCCGTCTATCTGAATTGAACCGTTATTAGGGTCATAGAATCTCAATAATAAACGAACTAATGTTGTTTTTCCTGAACCTGTTGGGCCAACAATTGCTACTGTTTTACCTGCGGGAATCTCAAGGTTTACTTCCTCTAATGTAGAGTCTCTTTCTGGATAAGCAAAACTTACAGATTGAACATTTACTTTTCCATCAACATCAACCAAAGTTTTGTCTCCATCCTTCATTGAAACCTCAGTTTCCAATAAATCAAGCACTCTATTTGTTGAAGCCATAGCCCTCTGATAAAGATCAAACGTTGCACCTAATCTTGTTAATGGCCACAATAATCTCTGAGTCATAAATACCAAAATACTGAATTCTCCAACCTCAATAGTTCCATTTAATGTCAATTCACCACCAAAAATTAGTGTTGCAGTAAATCCAATTAAAATGGCCATTCGAATTAAAGGTACGAAACTCGCACTGAGTTTAATAGCACTACGATTTGATTCGCAATAATCTTCTGAAGTAATTCTTAATCTTTCAAATTCCTTATCTTCACCTGTAAAACTCTTAATTGTTGTAATACCTGTAAGATTATTTTCCAGCAAAGTTCCAATATTTCCAGCTTTCAATCGAACATCAGCATATCTAGGAGCTATTCTTGATTGAAAACGAAAAGAACCCCATAGAATCAAGGGGATTGGTGCTATTGAAAAAAGAGCAACTCTCCAATCAATAATAAAAAACAGCGTACTGATGACTATTACAGTTGTTGCAACATGCAACAAATCTGTTGCTCCTTCATCTAGAAATCGTTCAAGTTGATTCACATCATCATTCATTATTGCCATTAAATTACCTTTAGATTGTTCAAGAAACCAACCCATTTCTAAATTTTGAATATGCCCATAAACATCTAATCTAAGTTCGTGCTGCACTGTTTGTGCTAAATTTCTCCACAAAACACCATACAAATATTGGAATAATGATTCAAAGCCCCAAATTAAAAATGTAATTGCTGCTAAAAACCATAATTGATGATGAACATCAACAATTCCTATTGATGAAATTACTGAACCTTCACCCCTAACGACAACATCTACTGCTGCCCCAATTAACACTGGAGGAGCTAAATCAAATAATCTGTTTACTACACTACAAGTTGATGCTAACCAAACGGTCTTACGATGAGAGCCCATATGCTTGATTAAGCGTCTTAGTGGAGCATCCCCTCTGACCATAACCCTCCGTAATAATAGAACTATGAAACCCTACTCCTCTGGAATATCGATGTATTAGTTATATCAATAAAACTCAAAAATAAGTTCTTTCTGCGGATTGTTATGGCTGAATTCGATGAAGATGAAAAATATGTAACTGAAGAGCAGCCTTGGTGGGCTAATGATTACCTCATTTTCTTACTAACAATTGCAAATATTGCAATAATTGTTTATGATTTAGAATATTTTAGTGAAAGAACTATTTTTGATATTATTGAAGATAAAGATCTAAAATGGATGTTTTTAGCATTGTCAGATTTATTATTAATTTGTATTTTCCTTGCAGATTTAAGAGATGATTATGAAAGATGTATAGATAAAGAATGGTGGTGGAAAACTCATTGGTGGGAATTCCTTGGATTAATTCCAATGTTTGTAACAGCAATTCCACTTCTTGCTTCTCTTGGTGGTTTAAGATTGCTACGTTTAGTTAGAGCATTTTCTGGTGTCTTAAGATTAATTGGTATGGCTAGAAGAAAAAGTAAAGTTACTGTTGAAAAGCAAATGTTGCATTTACTTACGATTGTGCTTACATTAATTGTTGCTGGTGGGTTTTTCGTATACATTTTCGAATCTCAAGAATATGAAGCATTATGTACAACTGTGAACAATTATGGTGAAAAAGTCCAACTGTCAAATATGCCAGATGAATGTTCAAGAATGATTAATTCTTTTAGTGATGCGATGTGGTGGGCTATAGTAACTACAACAACTGTAGGATATGGTGATTTTTCTCCTGTAGATCCATTATCTAGAGTTGTTGCTGCGTTTTTAATGCTAGTCGGTATTGGTTTAGTTGGTAGTTTAGCTGCTACTATGTCACAATTATTCTACACAATGAAAGAAGGATCAGGTGGAAGAAGTTTAGTAAACACTGATGAAGATGTATTACACGTTCTTCAAAGACTACTAGACCATTATGAAAATGGAAATTTAGATAAGAGAACATACGAAAGTGCAATATCACTTGCAATGCAAAGAATTAGGGCTGAAATTACAATGATTAGGAGTGAATATGATACAATCTCAAGTACTATGCCAGTACCTCTTCAAGTAGCTCAAAAAATAGAATATAATGATAGTATTTCGTCACTAGAAGACCTTCTTCATGACGTAGAATCTATGATTCCTGAAGAGGAATAGTATAGACAACGGTCATAAAGGGGTGGTTGGTCGCCAAGTTGCTCGAAGAGGTATCAACATGGCAAAAGGACTATACCAATATACCAGGGAAACTTGGAAAAGGCCTAAAGATTCCATACCTTTTGAAGTACGTCAAAAAAGAATGGCTGCTTGGCGTAGAGAACCTGTAAATTGTAAGATTGAACGCCCAACTCGTTTAGATGCGGCAAGAAGATTAGGTTACAAAGCAAAACAGGGAATTGTATTAATTAGAACTAGAGTAAGACGTGGAGGACTTAGAAAAGGAAAAATCCACATGAAGCGTAAACCAAGTAAAATGGGTATAAGTAAAATCACAATGGCAAAAAATACTCAAAGAATTGCAGAAGAACGTGTTTCTAGACATCATCCGAATATGGAAGTTTTGAATTCATATTGGGTAGGCGAAGATGGTAAACATAAATTCTTTGAAGTTATTCTTGTAGATCCTAATCACCCTTCAATAAAAAATGACAAGGACTTAGGTTGGGTTTCTGAAGGTTCATCCCATAGAGGAAGAGCTTTCCGTGGAAAAACTAGTGCTGGTAAAAGAGGAAGAGGACTTCGTAACAAAGGAAAGGGTGCTGAGAAATTACGTCCAAGCCTTAAAGCAAATTTGAATCGCGGCAAATAATCAAAAAAAACCTAATTTTATGGTTTTTTAATGGCAATATTGATTTCCCATGTCATACTCAGCAATACAGTGACTCGTGGTAGTTTAGCCGAACTAAAGGGAAAACAGGTGTTCCTTCCAGATGGAAGATTGCTTGGATTGGTTCATGATTGTGTTGTCGAAACTAAGGAGTGGAATTGTACACATTTATTTGTAAATGAATGTAAACCAAACATTGTAGAAGACGGTATTCACGTAGCAATACCTTGGAGATGGGTTCGTGCAGTAAATGATGTTGTAATTCTACGTTGGTTTCCACAAACTCCAATTCCAAAAAATCCTGTTCAATAACCTTGGTGAGTCAAATGCAAATACATATTCTTGGAACTTCGTCATCAAAGCCTGCCCATGGTAGAAGTGTGAGTGGTTCTGTAATTAATACAGAAAAAGGAGCAATAATTGTTGATTGTGGAGAAGGTTTCCAAGAACGAATTTACACACATAATAAAGATTTGAAGGAAAAAAAATCTCTATTTCGTGTTAAAACAGGAAAAATATGTACTATATTACTAACTCATGGACATTTAGATCATACCTGGGGATTATTACCATTTTTGAAAACACTCTCATTAGAAGGAAGAGATAAACCTCTAACAATTATTGCACCTACAACTCATGAAATAATAAATAGATTATTTGAAACAAAAAATCCATTTGCTGAAATTTCTGATTTAGAACCATCTAATGTTGATTTATGTTTTCAATTCAGATTTTGGTGGTCATTGGGTGGAACTAGAGAATTTCTTGATTTTGAAACAAATTGGATTCTAGTTGGAACTAATGAAAATGATGAAATTGGTAAAACAAATGCAATCTTAATTGACCCATTAGGTAAAAGTGTTGAAAAAATTGATGATTTCAAAGATTATACTAATGGTATTGAAATTCTAAATATTCCTACATTACATACTGTTCCGAGTTGTGCATGGTGGATTAAAGAAGATGATAAAAAAGGAAAATTTAATTCTGAGCTCGCAGAAAAAAACAATTTGACAAAAGAAGAAATTCAATTATTAGCGAAAGGAGAAAGTGTTGGAAATCATTCTCATTTAGATTATAGATCTTCTGAACAAACAGGCCCGAGTGTTCTCATTAGTGGAGATACTAGTGGAGAAAATAACGGTTTCATTAATTTTTCAAAAACAGAAAAAGAAACCTCTTTATTAATTCACGAAGCAACATTTATGGAAGAAAATTTAGATAAAGCTGAAAAATATCTTCATTCTACTGCAATTCAAGCCGCAAATCACGCTAAATTGATTAAAGCAAAACACCTGATTATTACTCACTATAGTTCTAGAATTAAAGATACAAAATATCTGAAAGACGAAGCACAAAAAGAATTTGATTCTGTACATGCCGCTTCTGATAAAGATGTAATTAATTTGACATCAAATTCAATAGAAATCAATTCATAGATCTAAGCAATCAAATAAAAATGCGTATTCAAAAGCCTTTTCTTTAAGGTATTTGTATCTATCAGATGCACTAAAATGACCTGCTTCAAGGTCTGTTTTTAATAAAATTAAACCTGAATCATTTGATGCTTTTTCTCTTAATGTTGCACACCATTTCATTGCTTCCCAATAAGCAACTCTAGGATCATGTAAACCTGCTGTGATTAAAATATTGGGATACCTTTGTTCAATTACATTCTCAATCGGAGAGTATGAATTCATATAGTCATGAAACTTTTCTTCATTGGGGTTTCCCCATTCTTCCCACTCAACAACAGTCAATGGGATTGATGGGTCACTCATTGTAGTCATTACATCAACAAAGGGAACGCCTGCAATTGCAACATTAAACAGGTCTGGCCTCATATTTAGTACAGCACCCATCAACAGTCCTCCAGCACTTCTACCTTCTATTGCAATATTTTTTGGA
>NZKH01000019.1 GCA_002692465.1 Methanobacteriota archaeon
GCCGAGTCCCTAAGACTCTCGACTCGCATGGCTTAATCGAATTCCAATAGCGGTCGCCTCCGGCAGGATCAACCGGATTTCCTGGAATGGAATTCCTGATCCTTAGGAGTATGATTTCTCAAGTGTTTTTTTTTGCATGTTTAGTCACTAACTGTATAACTGTAAAATAAACTGGCAAGGTGCTTCTGTTTTTTCTTTTGCACCATTGCACACGACTAACAATTTAGTCGTTTGATCACCTACCAGACCACAAGTCTCCTTGCAATCGCTTTTAACTTCGGCTTACACAATCAGATGACGATTTTCATAGCACCGAAATGCTCTGTCGTCAACGCCTTTGATAGCGCAAGCGGGTCTGCGACTTTCGTTGACCTTATGAAAGTGACGCTTTTGAAAATAATTAAACGCTATACTGCTCTAGATAAGCACTTTAATTAATTTGACGTTTTAATAGAGAATTATCAATCTGCACCAAAGAATTGTCTTAACATTGGATGCATTTCCATAGCTTGTTCCTTTTGAATTTGTTCATAAGTTCTCAATATAATTCCAACAGCTAGAAGTAAACCTGTTCCTGTAGCATTACCAACAGTTCCCAATAAATCAGCACCTGCTGCTAAAAGACCCACAAAGGCCCCCGAAAACAATGTTACTGGAGGGATATATCGTTCCAAAATCTTTTCAACCGCCTTGGGAGATCTACGGAAACCTGGAATTTGCATTCCTGTTCTTTCTATTTGCTTAGCGACATCCTTAGTACCCATTCCAGTGGTTTCAATCCAAAATTTAGCAAATACCATTGAACCTAAGGTCATCAAAGTAACATATGTAAGCACATGTAACATTATTTGCCAAAGAGTATGGCCATAAATATCTCCTTGTTGATTTAATAATGGCAATAACCAATCCTGCACGCCATTAACCATTGAAGCATACCAAGCAAAACCATCTGATGCAGTACTCGAACCAGGCTCATAACTACCAAGATACGGAGCAATACTCCAAGCACCATCTGCACCTAATATTGGCACAGTCATCAAGGTTGGATGACTCCAAAAGAGGAGAGTAAACATGTTGATATTTGCTAATAATGCCGCCATTAAAATTACTGGAATATTACTTGCATAAACTAAACGAATAGGGTAACTTCCTTTATGACCCCTCACTTTTCCATGTGTCAAAGGTAATTCAAGCCTACTAGATTCTGCATAAGCCACAACTAAAAACACTACAACTGAAGAAAATAAAGCCGCCAAAGGATTCACATGTGTAAGAAGCATAACTTCAAACCCATTTTGCGAAACCATATCAGAATTGCTTAACGTTCTAAACATGTAGAACACCATAGGTAATGCTCCCGAAGGAGGGTTTTGAACTGAAAAATCCCCCATTCCCCCACCTGCTGCTGGAAGAGGAGATAGAGTTCCTACGAAAGTTGATTGAGCTACTCCTGCAGCAATAAACAACGAAATACCAGATCCAATACCCCATTTACTTACTAATTCGTCCAACAAGAATACTAAATAAGAACCTGCAAATAATTGAGCTACTATAATGAAATTTGCCCAACCGCTTCCAATACTTTCAACTATTACAGGGTCTGCTGTAAGGAATCCATAGGTTTGAGGGATTGACTCAACAGGAATCATAACTAAAACTACTAATTTTTGAACTCCTTGATACATTTGTTTATCATTCGAATCTTGCAAATCAAGATTAATAATTTTAGCACCTGCAAATAATTGCATAATAATTGAACCTGTAACAATAGGGCCAATTCCTAAGTGCATAATTGAACCCGAAGCTCCAGCCATAATAGCCCTAAATCCTGAGAATATGTCTAATGCAGTTCCAGACATCCCCCAAATCAAAACATTAGTCATAGCAAAATAAATGATCAAAACCAAAACAGTAGTCCATAATTTTTGATTGAATCTTACATGTCCTTCTGGTTTAGAGATACTTGGGTAAACATCAACAAAACGTTTTAATGCATATAATCGGCTACTTTCTTCACCCCTATACATCAAACAACACAACGCCATAGCAGCAATTAAGCCCATCAACAAAACACCAACATACATCACAGCAACAGCTTCGACATCGATCCAAATACAATATGCTGTAATTCCTAAAGCAAATATGATCCAAGCAAAGAATTTGATTGACTTACCAATAAATGGAAGCTCAGAGATAGATTCTGGGGTATCTCTCATAAAGAACAATAATAACATTCCAACATAAAAAACTGAAAGAACCAGCGCAACTATTGCATTTTGATTTGTTTGCTCAGTAACACTCCCAAATAGTGCTTCATTTTGCCACCAAATCAACGTACCCCAATACAAGATTGATACTAGAGCTACAGCCCATGGAATTGGTCTTTTCATAATAACACCTAAACAAACTTAAATCATTAATTTATCTTTTTATTCTTCTTCCCATTCTTCGTCCCAATCATCTTCTGAAAGATTAACAGAGCCTCCAGCAGCTTCAACTTTCTCAACCGCCCTTGCAGATGCTTGTTCAACAGTTACTTCTAAAGGAATGGTTATTTTTCCAGAACCTAATAACTTATCAATACCAAATTCACCTAAATCAATTTCCTTATTTCCATCTGCTAATTTGACTAATTCCTGTAAATTACAAGTAATATTGACATTAATTAAACTTGGATCTCTATTGAAACCATGCATACCCCAATGACCTGGCATATATTTCAATCGATGCATAACTTTGTGCTTATTCATCCCAGCATTACCTCGTCCACCACGTTTACCAGCACCACGTCCTGCCTTTTTACCACGGCCATGTGTGCGGTTTCTACCTCTAAATTTATTTGTTCTTGAAACCATAATTTCACCTCAAAGCATCCTCTCTACTAAAGAATTTATTGCTTCACCTCTATTTCCTAAGGCCCCTCCAGTTACAAATGAGCGTTTTATTCCACCCCATCCTTTTGAACCTCTTGGTGGATGTAATCTGAAAACTCTTTTCATGTTTGGTACTGATTTTACTTCCGCACCTCCATTGAATAACGCATCTGCAAAAGCCTCTATGCTCTTATAATCTGTAGAATCTTTAATTAAATCATCTGTGATTGAAACATCTCCAACCATTTTACCTCTTTCTCTAATCAAAGATTCTATTGTTTCCTTAGAAGGTTCCCCCCAGGTGATATAATCTTTAGCTTTAGAAAGCATCCCAACAATTTCAGGTCTGTTTGGTACCAAAACAGCATGATTTACTTTAGTTAGATTCAAACTATGCATTGTTTTTTTAATGTCATGTCTAACATTAATATCTGATCTAACCCTTACAACTAAAAATGTCATTCTAAAACTCTCCCTTCAACAATAAATAAATTATTTCTTTGCTCATCCTTAATTCTAGCTTTATTCAATTCAATTAAAGCATTAAATGTTGCTTTAGCATAATTAATAGTGGTTCTAGTTTGACCCTTTGAGCGTGACCAAATATCTGTAATTCCTGCCAATGTCAAAACTCTTTTCCCTACAGGGCCAACGACTAATCCTTTACCTGAAGGTGCTGGAATAAGTGTTAACCTTGTAGAACTACTTCTTCCTGTAACTTCAATTGGAATACTAGTTCCTGGACCTGCACCTGATTCCCAACTTCCATTTCCCCTTAATACAGGAATTATATTTAATTTGGCAACTGATATCGCTTTTTGAATTGTAGCAGGGACTTCTTTTCCTTTAGCCATACCAATTCCAATATAACCATCTTTATTTCCAACTGCCGCCATAACGTTGAAACGAACTCTACGGCCACTATCTGTCATACGTTGTACCATATTTACACAAAGAACATCATCTTCTAAATTTGGAATTAATGCATCGATAATTTCTACTTCCATAATTGGCAATCCTGTATCTAATGCTTTCTCCATTGAAACTATTTCACCAGAGGATACCATTTTTCCTAAACGGGTCCTTGGAACCCACTCCCTTAATCTCTTTCCGACTTCGTCACTCTCTCCTCTTCTCCGCGGTTGTGAATCATCTGGCTGTTCAAAATTTACAGCAGCACGAAGACCTGGTGCTAATTGAATATCTTCAGAGATTTCCTCTTCTGAACCGTTATCTAAATCTTGTTCATCATTTGTCATTTAAATGCCCCCTCTATTGATTTTTTTGTTTTTTCCAAATCTTTCGATAATGAATCTGAGATGTGCTCTCCATTAATTCTTTCTTCGGAGGGTAAAATGCTTTCACCATGAGGTATTTCTAAACCCGCATCAATCATTCCTTTCAGAGCACTAAATGCCCTAGAACCCGGGCTTGAAGAAGATAACCCAATATCTAAAATCGCTTCATCTATTCCATTAGATTTTGCTTTTTTACCCAAGCCAAAGCCAGCCAAATAACATGCTGGTACTGATTTTTTAGATGCATCTGAAGGATATCCATGAGATCCTAAATCAGCACCAGTGAAACTAGCTACGATTTGATCACCGTCCTTTGTATAATTAGCCAATTGACATGTAATTTGAGTATTTGACACCCTTACAATAGCACGTGGAACTCCACCTTTTAATAACCTCAAACGCCTATGATAATCCGTTTTTGATTCAAGTCTTCTTCGATAATTATTTCTTTGCCTCTTACCATGAGCCATCATGATTCACCTCCTTCTGATTCAATACCTTCAGCCTCTAAATATGTTTTCATATGTGCTACACTTCTATAAGTACCACCTTTGGCTTTACGGTAATAATATCTATATCTTGAGGCGGAAATTAAATTATTTTCTCTCATTTCTTTGAGTGTTTTTCTTTGTGCTCTAATCTTTTTCATCCAAAGTTGTTTTCTAGGTGTTCTAGCATTTTTTGAACCAGACCTAGAACCTTGTCCCTTTCTCCTACCTTTAGATTTTTGAGTACTAGCTAATCTTGCTCTAACCCTACTAGTTCCTTTAATTGGTTTTGAACGAATAATTCCTTCTTCAATCAATTCTCGAATTTCTTCCTTTTGTACTGCTGTTGCAACCTGATCAATGTAAGCAGGGTGAATCCAAACTCTATTCAAGCCCACTTGTTTACCTTCTTGCTTAGAAAGAATATCTGCAGCCATTCTTTTTTGATTTGTAACTTGCATCAAACACCCCTCCTTCTATTCAAAATTCTAATTCCTAATTCATCTGCTTTCAAATGTATTTGCTCTCTCTTTCTTCCACCTACCGTAGATCCAATACGAGCCGCTTCAGATGCAGGATTAATCTCTTCTAAATCAAGAGTATTATGAACCAATACTTCCTTAAATCCACTCGGATGTAAACCTCGTGCTTCAGAAACTTTACCAAATCCAATTCGTACCTTAGAACCGCGATATTTCAAATTTTTACGTTGGCTATTATCCATACCCTTTGGTCTACGCCATCCGCTACGAGAAAGTCTCTTGTAACGGAACCATTCAGATCTTCTGAATGATGGTTTTGCTTTTGATTGTGATTGTCTCAATGACAATGCCTCTTTTGTAGAGTCATCTAGTTCAGGTTTCTGCTTAGCCACATGAACATCAATATCCTCATCATCCCAATCTTCATCCTCGTAATCATCATATTCCTCATCGAAGTCATCTTCTTCAATATCTACATCTGATTCTTCTTCATGTTCTTGAGTTTCCATATTTTCAGTCAATCTTTCAATAAGAGATTTTTTAGTTCCTGAAACAGGTAATCCTTTTTCTTTCAAAATCTCTTTCAATTGAGCAACGGTCATATTTTCATATTCTTCTTCTGACATTTAATTCCCCATCCTAATTTTTCTCCACAAGATAAATTCCATCTTGGAACACCCTTCTATCTCTTTTCTTTACTGTGCAACATCTTTCAATATTTGCAGATGTTTGACCAACTTTCTCTTTATCAGATCCTGAAACTACGACCTCTGTTTTATTTTTTACTTCAACCTTAACTTCATTTTCTGGCCAAGGAAGGTCTGCTTCACGAGGAACTTTTTCTCCAAAATAATTATTCACGATAAATTTCTTATTTGGGTAATCTACTTTCATAGTCATAGGAAAGTGGGAATAAACTGCTTTCATTTTGTATGTAAAACCTTCCGAAACTCCCTTATTCATATTTCTTAAATGAGCTGCCCATGTTCCACAAATTGCTTTTTCCTTCCTTCTAGGAAGATCGCAAGAAACGGTGATACAATCGTCTGATTGATTCACAGAAACCTTTGAATGAATGAATTCTCTAGACACACTACCCATTTCACCAGTAATTGTAATTAATCCATCATCAGACAATGATGCATTAACGCCATCACTCAATGTTATTTTGTGAATTATTCTATCAATTACAGCCACTTTTCTCACCTCAAAACACATATGCAAGTAACTTGCCGCCTATTCTAGAATCCTTAGCATCATAATGATTCATAATTCCTTTATTAGTTGTTAATATTAACAATCCAAAATCTTGAGCAGGAAGATATCTAGATTCCCATTTCTCATAATCGGTTCTCCTTACAGAATATCTCGGTTTTACAATACCGCAACGATTAATTGCACCAACTAATTTTATGTCAAAGGAGCCTCCACGGCCATCTTCATTTTTATTAAATTCACCAATATAACCTGATTTTTGCATAATTTCTAGGACAGAACCTAATAATTTACTAGCAGGAGCTACAGAAACGTTGTACTTTCCTGATTGTTCAGCATTATATAACTTAATTAAAGCATCACTTAATGGATCAAATTGCATTCATATTCACCTCTCAACTATATTTTTTAAACCCTATATCTGGAGCAATATCTCTAAAGCATTGCCTACACAAATTCAAACCATGACGTCTAATTAATCCACGTTTTCTACCGCATCTTCTGCAACCGTTGCTTCTTCCTATTCTCATGCCATGATCTTTTGCCATTTTCACTCCTCCACAATACTTATTCCGAATTCTGAAGTAAAGAATTCTATTGATTCTAACTTACTAACTCTATGAGATTTACCAACCTTTGATTTATTCCTTCTTCTACGTGAGATTCTATGACCTGGTCTTTCTAAAACCACATTTATATCCATACCAAAAATTCCAATATCAGGATCATATTTTTGATTTGGGAAATCTGTATAATCTCTTATACCAAAAGAAAGATTTCCTTGAGAATCGAAATTCCAAGATGGTATTCTATTTTCCCTAACCCAAAAAGCATCCTTTAAGAATTGATTCACTTTTTCTGAATCTCTTAATGTGACTTTGCATCCAATAGGTGCGCCCTTACGTACTTTTAAATCTCTATTTTGAATTTTTCCTAATGTCCTAACAGGATTTAATCCTGTAAGTAAATTGATTACTTTTTCAGCTAATTCGAGCCTTTTACCACCTTCTCCAACACCAATATTTAGTGTTATTTTAGACACTCTTGGCTTAAGCATAACATTTGTTGATTCACTCATTATTTCACCTCAATCCCTGGTAATGCTGTCTTTTTATTTACTAAAAAGACATAATTTTCAATAGTACTGAAATCTTCAAAAATTACTTCATTTGACATTGTTGAACGTTTTACAACGTGCTGTTTGATATGAGCAAGTTCACCAACGTGACTACCACCAATCAAATATGCTGCTGCTCCTTCTTCAAATGGGATATGTTCTAGGACCTTTTGATCTGGTAAATTAATCTTTAACGTATCTCCAGTATTGTATTTGTTTGGATCCTTAATTAAGATATTTCTTCCGTCATGCAAATTTAGTTGAGTCATTCCACCTTTGATAGTTGTTTTATTTTCAATTCTACAAATTTTCCAACTAGAATCTTTCTTACTAATAGGCCTATATCTTAATTTTCCGTTCTCATCTAATACACACCTGTAATTTTCATCACCCAATGTCAAGACATCCATCAAACCTACACCTTGACGAGAATCTCTCACTGTCTTTCCATCAATTTTAACATGTCCATTATGCAAAATTCTTCTTGTTTCCCTACTTGTATCTGCAACCTCTAAAATATCTCTCATCACAACAGAAAGTGCAATGCATCTTTCAAGTGGATGAGCACCTGGTCGAGGTCTTGCAATCCAAACAGTTGTTTTTCGTGGTAATGGCCAACTTCTTGGCATTGCTAAACGTTTTAAATGATGACTAGAACCCATAATTTCAACTCCTCTCTGTTATTTTTTTCATCCTTAATGGATCACTTTCTTCTAAACTAGTTACAACGACATTTGAAACATGAATTGGTATTCCCAATTCTTTATCATCGGATTTTGAACCTGTTACACCTTCAACAAAAATCTTCCCATTTTCTGAATCTACACCTACTACTTTAGCTTCAACACCAGCACGACCTCTTGAATCTCCAAGTCTCTTACCTTTGGAGGGGTTACCGAAATCTCCACGTTGTATTTCTACAGTATCTCCAACCCTTACAGTTATTGAACGTACTCCCGCAAATCTTGAGTCACTAGTTGCAAAACGAGCTCGCAATTTTTTACGCTTTTCATGGCTAGAAGCATTTGCTGCTGCCTTACGTTGTTTTCTTGGTTTACTACTCTTTACCATACTTAATCACCTCATACAATTTGTTTTGCTGTGGCAGCAATTCTAGGCCAACGTTCTGCTGCTTCTCTAGATACTGGCCCCTTAATATCCGAACCTTGAACTTCACCACGTTCATTAGTTAATACTGCTGCATTATCTGAAAATTGAACCCATGTTCCGTCAGTTCTAAGGAATGGTCTTTTTTGTCTAATTATTACTGCTGTGTAAATTTGTCTACGAGTATCTGGAGTTCCCTTTTTGACACTTACTTTAATCAAGTCTCCAACTCCACCTGCAGGATATCTACGCATTGTACTACCTATTTTCAATACTGAAATAAGTTCTACAATCTTTGCACCTGTATTATCAGCGCAAATTAATTTTGCTTTGGTAGGCAAACCTCTTGTAACACTGCCTGATATTCCTTTCATTCAGAATCTCCTCCTTCTACAACACAAAATGAAACTGTCTTCGAAATTGGTCTACATTCCATTATTTTTACTCGATCACCAATAGATAATTCGCCTATACAACTTGGAAGATGTGCAGGAATTCTACTAGTTCTCTTCTCATACCTTTCATATTTTGGCATATATCTTACTTTTTGTAATTCTACTATTATGGATTTTGCCATTCCAATACTTGAAACTACACCTTCAAATAATTGCCCTCTAAGTCTTAAAGAACCATTAAATGGACAATTCTCATCTCCATCCCAATCACCAGATGGCATCTTAACATCAATTCCTATATCCCGCATCTTTTCATCCCCTATATTTTCTATGAATCCTATCTTCTGATCTTTGTAAAACAAAACTTCCTTTAATTACAATATCTTCACAATCTATTTTAAAATTTATTTCTTGTTTTGGAAGACAAATATTTCGTCCTTCTTCATTTATTATCAAAGTTCTTTGAGTTTCTTCAATTACCAAACCCTTACGTCCAAGGTATGTTGGATCAAAAGAACCGATTACTTCCAATTCCCTACCGATCCAAGGCATATGTATTATTGAACTCATTAAATAACCTCCACTAAATATCCATTGTCTTCTAAAACCTTAGCTGCTTTCTTTTTGTGCTCTCCTTGCAGTTCTATTGCACGACCTTTGATAGTCCCTCCAGCAGCACATTTTGCTTTCAACGTCTTGGCTAATTTATCAATATCGATTGATTTGTCATCAATTCCATCTACAATTGTAACCATCTTCCCATACCTCCTTCTAACTGTTGAAATTATTACTTTTTGATTTTCCTTTGCTATTTCTTCGAAATCTAATAAATCCTTTGGCAAACCTGTAATTGGATCTATGTCAACCATTAAATTCTACTCCTTCTTTGAATTTTGTATTTTTGTCTTTAGACGAGCAATACTACGCCTTGTTGTTCTGAATGCACCCATATTGGAAGGACGTCCACCTAATGATAGTTCAGCCCTTAACTGTAACAATTCTTCTTGCAACTCTTTTAATCTAGAAGCCCTAGCCTCTTCACTCATTGAATCAATTTCTCTTTGATGTAAATGTGTCATCATGCATCACCTACTTCTTCTTTTGTTTCTTCAACAACTGTTTCTTCAGGAACTGCATCTTCCACAACTTCTTCTTCGATGATAACAACTTCTTCTTCACCATCACTTTCAACAGTGCCTTTTTCCAAAATTTCTACTTCATGAGGTAATCTTGTTCCAGGCATCATTATTGCTACCGTACAACCAATTGTTCCTAATTTCTTAACAGCTACACCATGACCTTTTTCCATTAAAGTCAATGCAGGCTCCCCGCAATATTTTACGTGTCCTGCAATAAATTTCTGAGTTCTGTGCCTTGCTCCAGTAATTTTCCCATTTAAAACTACAATTACGCCTTTAGCACCTGCCTCCATAATACTCATTACAGTACTATGTCCTGCTCTTCTAAAATACCAACCTCTTTCAAGTGCACCTGCTAATTTATCAGCCATAATCTGTGCATTTAATCTTGGCTCCTCAACATCATCAACTTCTAATTTTGGATTTTCTAAATTAAATCTGGAATCTAATTGTTTTGTTAATTCATTGATTAATTTACCTCTACGGCCAATTACCATTCCTGGTCTTTCTGCTTTTAGTGTAACCATTGTACCTTGTGGTGTTCTCTGGATGCTCAATCCTCCAAAACCTGATTTCTTTGTTTCAGACATCAAATATTCTTTTACCAAATGCCTCTCAATATTTCTATTGATTATTTTCCTTACCATACTTTGTTGACCAGCCATTTAAAACACCTCAAAATTCATCCTCATCATCTAAATCATCAAGAGTAAAGTCTTCAATAAATATTTCAAGATTTACCTGATAATGATTTCTAGGGGTTGCTCTACCTTGTGCTCTAGGGATCCAACCTCTCTTAATTGTGCCTCTATGAGCAGCACAATGAGTAATAAACATGTCATTTGCATCAATATCGTCATATCTATGACGTGCATTTTCTGCTGCACTATTGATTAATTTTATGAATTGCATAGCGGCTTTAACTGGGTACCTTCCTGGTCCAATTCCACCTTTCCTATGACCTACTTTACCAGGGCCATTTCTTTTTCTTAATTTATTTCCACTACCTTTACGGAAAGGTATAGCTTTTGCTTGTCTCTTCATTCTTTGATTCTTAATTTTCTTAAATCCACCAGGAGCTTCTGGGTGAGGAATCCAACCTTCAATTAAAAGTACCTTTTCTAACATACTTATTGCTTCTGAAACACTCATCCATTTCATGTTTTCTCCTTTACCTCTTGGACGTAATTCCCTTGCAATTTCAAAACAATGTTTAGCATGAACATCAATATTTTTAGCTCGAGCAGATGCAAGACGAGTACCTCTATCTAGTGATTGAGTGTATCCTTTTTGGAATTTTGTTCTATCTCTACTCATTTTTTCACCTCATTATTTCAATGCAACATGTTTGGAAGATTTCGTTGCTCCAACACCAGGTCCGCTATGTGTTACTGATTTCCTTGTCATTGCAAATTCTCCAAAATAATGACCAATCATTTCGGGCTTTACATCTATTGGAAGGAACCCGTTTCCATTATGAATTGCTATTGTCTTACCCACAAATGAAGGCAATACAACCATATCTCTCCTGTGAGTTCTAACTGTTCCGCTCGTTTTTTCAATTCTAGAAACAAGTTTTTGATTCATTTCCGAATAATTTGCATCATTCATCCTTGTAAGACTCCTTCTTGCACGAGAAGGTAGATATTTCAAAACACAATCTGCATCAGGATCAGACTCAGGCGGGAATAATGGCAAAGCTTGTAATTCGTCTAAAGTAAGTCCTCGATAAGTAAATTCCTTCTTCCTTCTCTCTGCTATTTGACTCTTTAACTTCCTTGTCCTTCTTCTTGCAGCTTTTGGAGTCATGAACCGTTTCTTTCTTTTTGCCATTTTGAATCACCTCATTTTTTCCTCTTTCCTCTTCCTCTTCCAGTTCTACTTGGCGCAATATGGCCAACTTTTGCACCAGGAGGTGCACCTCTAGCAACTGAATTAGGTCCATGCACAGCCTGATGGTTACCTCCACCATGTGGATGATCTACTGGATTCATTTTTACTCCACTTACTGTTGGATAAGCTTTACCTTTTGCTTTAGCTCTATAGTGGGCTGCCCCTGCAGTTCTTAATGGCATTTCGCTTCTACCATGCCCTGCTAAAACACCAATTGTAGCTCTACAAGAGGATCTTAAATCCTTTGATTTACCACTTGGAAGTTTGATTCTTACTTTGCCATCTAGGTGAGTTTCTACAAGTGCTGAATTACCCGCACTCCTTGCAATCTTTCCACCATCTCCTGGCCTCAATTCAATATTGTTTACCAGAGTTCCTTCAGGAATATTTTCTAATGTTGTGATATTCCCTGGTTTTAATGTAATATTATCGCCTACAGCAATTTGTTGCCCAACAGACATTCCGTCAGTTGCCGCAACAAAGGTTTCATGACCATCTTTTGATTTTAATTTGGCTAATGGTGCTGTATGGATTGGACTATGAACTAAATCTACGACCTCAACTACTTCATCTTTAACCGATGGAAGCCTACTAGCACCTGGGAAACGATGACTGCTTACTCTATATCTCGGACTTGAACCTTTTCTTTGTGAACGTGTTCTCTTACCCATAATCCCACCTCAGAATGCTCCTAATTTGAGTGATGTTTCCTCAGCATCATATCCTTCTGCTAATTTAACACTTGCATGCTTACCTGCCTTTGTAATTCTTGTATTAACACGAGCAACTTTTACATCGAATAACTTTTCAACTGCTTCCTTAATGATTTCTTTAGAAGCACTTCTAACTACAATGAACTCTAATCTGTTAATTGAATTACCTGGTTCATTCAAACGATTTTCCATCGATTTTTCTGTAATCCATGGTTTCAATATAATATCATAAGGGTTCAATTACTCACCCCCATTGCTTCGATTGATTTTTCCGTAAATACAGTCAATCTACCTGCATCGCCACCAGGTGCAAGATGTTCCGCAGACAAATCAGAAGCAGAAACCACATCTACACCAGGTAAATTTCTAACTGCTTTAGCTAGATTCCCTTTGTTACTTACGACTAAAAGCAAACTTTTCGGTGTTCGATATCTACGACCTCGCATTTTTCCTTTTCCAGCACGTATCTTTCTACCATTTTTCGCCCGATCTAAATCATCTCCAAGACCTAATTCTGAAAAAATTGCATGTACTTTTCGTGTAGCACATTTTAGTGAAATATCTTCAATATCTACTGTTGTTTTTCCATCATCTGTTACTTCTGTATAAGATCCTAAAACCAAAGGCAATTGTAAATCTGCACTAAATTTATGGCCTCTTGAAGAGACTAATTCAGGTAAAGCAGTAGCCGCAAGAGCACTATTTCTTGCAAGTATCTTTTCTTTAGAATTTAATTTTTGGCTCCAATCTTTTTCTACTTTTGGACCGTGTGCTCTACGCCCTTGCCTTGTATGTGGATTTTGTGCACCAGTTCTTTGACCTGTCTTACGCATAATTCTAGACACACCACGACCTTTGCCCCACCACTCAACTGAAAACTTCATACCAGACATTGGAGCTCTTTTTCCAACGTGTGGTCTACTTCCATAAGGTTGACGGCGATTTGCCCTAGATGAATGAACTGCCCTTCGAATCAATCCAGGTCTGAACGTTGTTTCAAAATAATCTGGTAAATTTAATTTTGAACCTGATTCAGTACTAACTTCGAATTGTTCTTGAAGTTTTCCTGCATCAATTTCATCTTCAGTAACAATATTAACGATGTTAGTCACTGTAGTTTTCATGTTCAAGCCCCCTGTTTACTTGCTGTTGAAACATAAGTAATTTCAACTGGATATGATTTCTTCCTTGGACGTACTGCATCACGGAATCTAACTAATCTTTTAGCAGGGCCTGGGACGCTACCTTCAATTAAAACATATGAATTTCGAACTTCACCATAATGTAAAAATCCACCACTAGGAGTAATCTCATCTTCTTCTGGATGTGAAATTTTTAGAATCCTCTTGTTAAACTCAGTTCTTTGGTGGAAACCTGTTTGCCCACCTTGACGAATTGTTTTACGAACATACCCCGTACCAAAATCACCCATGTTTCCATGTTGACGAATTTTCTTTGAATTTTTATGTGACTGTAATTTACCACCAAATCGCCTAATAACTCCTTGCCAACCATATCCTTTTGTAATTCCAATAACGTCTACTTGTGATCCGGTTTCAAAGACGGAATTCATTTCTAATTCTGAACCTAACTTTTCAAAAGACCATTCTAATTGTGAACTTAAATCTCCTCCAGACAAGCCCATCTCCATAATTTCTGGTGTTTTACTTGGTATTGATGAAAGAGATTTTGGATTAGTTGCTACAATTAATCTAACTTCGCAATAATCTGAATTCAAAAGTTGTTCTTTATGCGATTCTGAATCATGTTCTTTTCTTACAGGAACTCTTCTAAATAGTTCTGGGAATGTTTCTTTGATTTCATCACAATCCCACCAGACTTCTCCAATTGTTTGCAAACCATACGGACTATCTCCATATGCCCTAACTCCAAGAATACGAAGAGCTGGTATTTCAATTACAGTTACTGGTTTCCGAACTTCTTGACCAGCACTGTTTGAATTTGGATTTGTGTCTCTAATAAGTACATGAGTCATGCCTGCTTTCCAACCTACAAATCCTTGAACTCTGATCTCTCCAGAATCGGTACTAGCCCAAGATTTAACTCTACCAAATTGCCTATTTGCACGCTTACGCGGACTAAAGGCCATACTACCTCGTCTTGGGTGACTTCTTTTCGCCATCTGGATTCCTCCTAAATCCGTACTAGGTACGGGCCATCACAGTTCAAGAGAAACCGTGACACTGAATCAGGGCCACAAACGTGCCCATAGATCCTTGAGGGTTCTTTCTGATTGCCCTAAGTGTCTGGTTACTCAACTGTTTAAGCAGGTGCCCGACAAACATCCCGTATATGAGTGGTTCGGTAAGAATATTTGAGTGAAAATGCATGACATCTCTGTGATAAATGCTTTTGAGCCATGATTCATAGGGAATACAGTGAGTGCGAGAATTACCCATCCAAATCTATCATCACAAGATATAGAAGCAAGGGCATATCAACTAATGGCTTTAAACAATATTCTACACTCTTCAACACTACTAGTTCTACCCACTGCAATGGGTAAAACACCCATAGAACTAATGGCTATTGCAGACAAAATGCATCAATTTCCAGACAAAAAGGTCATTTTTGTTGCTCCAACAAATCCTTTATTAGCTCAACATTACAAAGAGGCAAAAAACTTCCTAAACATTCCTGATGAATCAATAATAATGATTAATGGAGGAATTAATTGGCAAAAAAGACAAGAAATGGCAAAGAATGCAAAATTAATTCTTGCTACACCTCAAGTAATTAGAAATGATGTAAATAGAGGTTCTCTATCTTTAGAGAATTGTTGTCTTTTAGTAATCGATGAAGCACATCACGCATCCGGAAAACATGCAATGGGGCAAGTTGCAGATTTGTATCTTAAGCATTCAAAAGATGGTTTGCTTTTAGGTGCTACCGCATCACCCGGATCTACGGATAGAGCAATAATTAATTTGATTAATAGACTAGGATCAAGTAATGTTTTTTCAATGCAAAAAAACAATCCGTTGATTAAACCATATGTGTCAGAACTCAAATCAAACATAATTACCCTTGAGTTACCTAAAAAATTAGAAGATTTAGCAGCACCACTAAAAATTTGGTTAGATGAAATGGTCGAGAAATTAAGGAAAGTCGGTGTTTATTTACACAAAGGAGTTATTACAACCTCGGGATTAAATGATTCAATGAAACGTGCAAATTTTCTTATTGAAAGGAAAAGCCAGCACGGATGGAATTCCATGAAATTAATTGTAGATTCGATAAGAGTATTACAATTAATTAATTTAATTACAACTCAAGGAATTATTAGTACAAGAAATTATATCAGAAGAACAATGACTCAATTTGAAAGTGGTGAAAAGAAGCTTTCAAGATTAGTAAACAAAAAGGAATTTGTTAATTTAAAAGAAGAAATCTCAAACATGCAAGAAATTCATAATAAAATGGATAAGGTAGTAGAATTAGTAAAAGAACAAATAAATTTAGACAATCAAAGTAGAATTATTGTTTTTGCTTCTTTAAGAGACTCTGTAAAAAACATTACAATTACACTTAATGGAATTAATGGAATTAATGCTGTACCATTCATTGGGCAATCTTCAAGGAAGGGTGATGAAGGCATGTCTCAAAAACAACAAATTTCAACATTAGATGATTTTAGAGAAGGAAAATTAAACGTTTTAGTAGCAACTTCTGTTGGTGAAGAAGGGCTTGACATACCCTCTGCAGACAGAGTTATTTTTTATGAACCAGTTGCAAGTGAAATAAGAACAATACAAAGAAGAGGTCGAACTGGAAGACATAGAAGCGGTTACGTATTTGTACTAGTTTCAAAAGATACAAAAGACGAGGGGATTCGATTCGCTGCTAATGCAAAAGAGAATAGAATGCANCGCATTTTAAATAAAATTAAAAATCAAAGGAGACTTTCNTTTGATTCGATTAATTCAAAAAATCAACTAGATNATTTCAAAATAATATTGAATAATGATGAAATTTCNGTTGATTCTTTTATNATTTCCGAAAAAAAGAGATTGAAAAAGGAAAACGAAAAGGAAAAAATAAAAGTTGAAGAAACAAAAAATCAGGAAATTAAACTAAATGTTCTAAATAATAATCTTTCTATTTCTCAAAGATTAAGGCCTAAAGGGCAATCTGGCCTAGAAGAATTTGAAAACGAAGATTGAAAATTAATCTCCAATCACTAAAACCCGAGTTCTTAATTGAGCAAAACGATCTTTGTGATGCCCCAAAGCAAAAGCAACCATCTCTGCTAAATGAATTACTGGCATTGACGTATCTTTTCCAGTGATCCTTCTTGCTTTAACTTGATATGTATCCAGATTAGAGTGTGAAAGCGTACAAGCACTAACCATCATTTGTGCACCATTTTCTTTAGCATCACTTAGTACTGCTGCCGTCATCCTTAACGAACTAGATTGATTTGTCAAAAGTGAAGGAGCACCTACACTTTGGCATTTTAAATCATAATTTACGGGCGTTCCTCCAAGAGCAGTAATGAGTTGTTCTAGATATGTAGGAGAAAATACGTTGTCTTCAGAACACGCCCCTTCTTTTTGCATATTTGGCCCATAATATCCCGCCACTTTCATTTCAAGAGGGTTCCTAACAAGAGAACGTATTTGATCCAAACCAATTTCTTCCACTAAAACATGAAGTAAGTGTTTTGATTTTGATTCACCATTATACTCAATTCCTGAAACTTGACTTAAAGTACTATTGATTTTTGATTTCAAATTAACATCCTCATCCATTGCCTGAATTGTTTCACAATTTATTCCATGGGAGGAGGCACAAGTTGTCATCACATCTAAGCCCATATTTTCTGCTAAAGCCATATTCCTAGCAACTAATGAATGTTGTAATATTGTAGAGGCTTGTGAAATTACATTCCCACCATCTGAAGTAGCTTTAGGAAGTTCAATCAAATCAATACCTAATGTTGAACATAGAGGCTGTATACAATCCTCAATTTCAATTGAAGCGGCTCTAGCAACGTTTCCGGGATAATAAGCAAACTTAACCATAATAATCACTCAAAACCTCTTATCTAATTTGTTAAATAAATTTACTACTTCATGATGGGATTCTACTTTAGAATTAATCATTGGCGGTATTTTACCAATCCCTGCAGGAGGTGCAACTAAAGGAAATACACTTCTAAATGGTTTTGCACCGGTCCTAGTAAATCCAAGCATCATTCTCATAGAAACTCCTGAAAAGAGATTTGAAACCAAACCCAAAGGACCTAATACTTGTCTATATAATGTAGTTTCATTTACTTTTCCAGACCATTTTACAGAAAGCCCATACCACTTAACTAAACGTCCATGCTTGCCAGAAAACCCTTTTTTTCTAATTAATTCACTACGGCATTCATTAAATGAATTTGAAATCATTTTTCCAAATTCGCCTTGTCTACTAAAAACACTAGAATCAGTCTCATTCCAAGCACCACCATCGTTTTGTAATAAATTTATTTTTGATTCAATAGACTTATCTGAACTTCTACGATCATTAATTCTCTTCCAAGCATGCATTACAAGTGCTGGACCCATATATTCCGAATCATAACTCAAAGTATCTGAGAATGATTGTAATAATTGAGGACTGTCGACATCACCTAAAACATGTAATTTTGTTGCTTCAGAAATTTCCATCATCCCAATCGTAGTTCCTGAAACAGTATCCACAGCAGCTCTAGTTGCAGGAACCATCCAAGGCTTTGATTTAGACCTATGAATGTCAAAATTCCTAGTGCTTACAACTAAATCTTTTACAATTTGATATCCAGGTAATGGCTCTATCTTTAGAGAATTACCACATAAACGTACTAAATCGATTAATCTTGATCGATCGGCTCTAACTACTGCACCATTAACAAGTACTCCAGACAATGGTCCATTTCTTCGGAATGAAAGTGTTGGATCTATATCTGATTTTATTTTATCAAGTGCATCAAGTATTGAAAAATGCCCAGGCATATTACAATCTAAAGTATCCCATCCGTTTTCCATAATTTCAGGATTATATCTGAATAATTTAAATGAAATTTCAATAGGGGGTCTAGAAATTACAGGAGTATCTAGATCATCAACAGATTCTTTTCCACTAGTTCCTTTTACTAATTCTATGAAAACAGTCACTAATTCAGGATGATATTCTCCACTTCCATCAACAGATGCTAAATTTGCCAAAGTAGGAATAATCCATTGTTCATATGGGGGATCAAAGTCAACATCACAATCTACTCTGTCATAAATCCTGACTCCACCCATACTTTCAATTGCACCATCCCAATCTTTACCTGATTGGCAAAAGAACTCATAACTAGTATCTCCAAGAGCGCAAACTGAAAAATGCGTTTTAGTTAATTTTGGTTTTTTATCTGAACTTGCAATTTGCCATAGGGCTTCAGCAGAATCTGGCATATCTCCTTCTCCCCAAGTACTACAAATAATAATCAATCTTGATGTATCTGTTAAACTTCCTAAATCAAAACCTTCCATGTCGTGTACTTCTGCATTTAATCCAAAAGATGAGGCTTTAGATTTTGTACGGAATGCTAAATCTTCCGAATTCCCTGATTGGCTTCCAAATAAAATTACCAATTTTCTATCTCCATCAGACATGATTGCATCTATTTCGCCAGAAGATTCTCCTTCTGAAGTGGCTTCTACAACTTCTTCAACGGATTCAGTTGCCACTTCAGCAACTGATTCCCCGCCTACTGAAGAGATTGCGGGGAGTGCTCCATTTGCCCATTCAGCATAGGGTTCATCAAAATCAACATCACAATCTTTCCNTGGGAACACCCTTTTNGCACCCAATTCTTCTAATCTGGTATCCCAATCTATACCNGATTGGCAAAAGAACTCATAGCTAGTATCTCCAAGTGCACAAACTGAAAAATGNGTGTTTTCCATCCNAGGGGCGCTTTCTTCACTAATAGAATCCCATAATGCTTCTGCAGCATCTGGCATTTCTCCTTCACCCCAAGTACTACAAATAATCAAAATTCTTTCAGAAGCAGCCATTTGCTCTACAGTTGCAGCTTCCATATCTACAACTTTTGGATCTAAACCATGAGATGGTGCAGATTTAGCTAATTGTGACGCTAAATCTTCTGAATTACCAGACTGTGTTCCAAATAAAATCAAAACCGGCTTAGACACAAAATCACCGTCCAAACGTAACTGGACATTATGTTCCAAGAACATAAGATTCTTGAATATAACGCAAACTAGATATTATTCAATTGAAGTTAATTGAGAATTTTCTAGTAACCCATCATTCCATCCATATCTCCGCCTGATGCGGATTTCGCTGATATTACATCATCAATTCTCAAAATCATTGTAGCAGTTTCTGTAGCAGATTGTATTGCTTGTTCAACAACCCTTTGAGGCTCAACTACGTTTGCTGCAAGCATATCTTTTACACCACCTTCATATACATTAACACCGTAATTTCTATTGCCTTCAGCATGTGCTTTTCTAAGTTCAATAATTGTATTTACAGGATCTAAACCCGCGTTTTCTGCTAAGGTTCTTGGTATCACCTCTAAAGCACCTGCAAACGCTTCTATTGCCATTTGTTCTCGGCCACCAACACCTTCAGCATAATTTCTCAAATCTCTCGATAATGCCGCGAGTACAGAACCGCCTCCAGTTAGAACAGTTCCATCTTCCCAAGCAACACTAACAACTCCAACTGCGTCATCAAATGCTCTTCTGATTTCATCAACAACATGTTCTGTTCCACCCCTCAACAATACACTAACAGATTTTGCAGATTCACAACCTGTGATAAATACCATATCCGAATCTCCAATTTTCTTTTCTTCAACTTTAGAAGCATGGCCTAATTCATCTGAATTTAAATCGTCAATATTCGTAATAATTGAAGCACCTGTAGCTTTTGATAATGCTTCCATATCACTTTTTTTAGCCCTTCTTACAGCAAAAATTCCTGATTTAGCCATATAATGCTGAGCTAAATCATCAATTCCTTTTTGGCAAACCACTACATTAGCACCACTTGATTCAATTTTTTCTACTAAGCCTCTAAGGTATCCTTCTTCTTCGTCTAAAAATGATGCTAATTGATTTGGGTTAGTAATTTGTATCTTTGCATCTACTTCTGTTTTTTTCACTTCAATTGCAGAATTAATCAACGCAATTGATGCGCCTGAAACACTTCTAGGCATGCCAGAATGCACTCTTTCCTTATCAAGAAGAATTCCATCTATTAGTGTAGAATCTCTAATGGAGCCTCCTTGCTTCTTTTGGACTTTGATATCATCAAGATCGACATATCTCTCACCATCTTCTTCACCGCCTACACAAATTACAGACCGGACACAAATATCTGCCAAAAATTCCCTTACTGCACCCGCACTTTTTCCAGTCAATGCTGTTTTTGCCACTTCATTTAGCATTTTTGATTGTTCTGAATTTACATCTATGCCATGTTCTGAAAGGATAGTCATCGCTTTTTCAGCCGCCAATCTAAATCCTTCGCAAATTACTGTAGGATGCACATTTTGCTCAATTAAGTCTTCACTCCTCTTCAATAATTCTCCAGCTAAAACAACAGCAGTTGTTGTTCCATCATAACAATGCTGTTCTTGAGTCTTTGCAACTTCAATTATCATCTTTGCTGCAGGATGTTCGATATCCATTTCTTTAAGAATCGTTGCTCCATCATTTGTAATCACTACGTCCCCCATAGAATCTACTAACATTTTATCCATACCTTTAGGGCCAAGAGTGCTTCTAACAGAGTTTGCTACTGCTTTCGCTGCAGCAATATTGTTACTTTGTGCTGTTTTTCCCCTTGTTTGTGAAGTTCCCTCTTTCAAAATGAAAATTGGTGCTTGTCCCTGTCCTTGTCCTCCTGAATTCACTTAATCACCTTCGTTTGCGCTATTCTCCCGCGGATAGCCGAAACCTCAATTGATTTTAACGCAACGGTTTAAATGACCAACTTATTTTTGTTGGTCAATCCACTGTTGACCATAATGTTGCCATTGTTGCATAGTCCATCCCTCTGGGAGTCCTGATTCGGGCAGAGGA
>NZKH01000020.1 GCA_002692465.1 Methanobacteriota archaeon
TTATCTAGTAGTTGATTGCTTTACAAATAGAACGGGTTTGACAGGTGAAGATCCCTTGGATCCCGAAGGTGGTTTCCGTCTTTATTTGGATCCCACGCGTTCTGATACTGATGGGGATGGAATGCCAGATGGATACGAAATACAAATGTGTATGTCAAATGCAGGAGGGCTGATAGAAGGTCGTTGGTCTTGTCCACTTTTTGACCCATTAAATGGTTCAGATGGTGGTGAAGACTATGATGAAGATGGATTTGATATCGACCGAGATGGAAGTATTGAGCCAAATGAATATTACAATAATTCTGCAGAATATAATTTTGGGGTTCCATTAGAGTGGATGACTGAGATAGATGGTTTATGGTTTGGTTATAGAGAGGGAGATGTAGATGAAAGATACACATCTAGATGGAGGGGAACAGATCCATTAAATCCTGATAGTGACTTTTTCAGATGGTCCGAAATAGGTGGTCTTGAATATTCCCCCGGTGGCGATGAAATACCTGATGGTTGGGAAGTTTATTTTGGTTTAGATCCACATAATAAAAAGGATAATCTCGAGGATACAGATTCAGATGGATGGGACTTGACAAATAATGGTGAGGTTACCCGTGATTTAACTACAGATATTGTAAACAATTGTTTTGCTGGTGGATTAATAGAATGTGGTGGTGAAGCATTTAGTAATCTTGAAGAATATTTAGTTTCAGAGGACAGTGGAGATTCTATTCGTGGCGGTTTAAAAACAGTTGAAGCGGGTTCATTAAAAGATACATTAACACTTTATGACAAGACAACTGATGTAAAAATTTCAAGCCACGATGTGAAGCGATTAGCAACTTTTGAAGATAGTGAATCCTCGCTTGTTTATGTAGGGACCAAAGTAGGTTTGTCAGTATTCAATATGGATGAAATGATTGTAGAAGATCTGTTATTACCTAATGGTGTTGAAATGAATGACATGGTTTTAATTCAAAATGAATTTGGTAGAGGTGCAGTAGTTATGGCAACTACTGATGGAGTTTATAGCATGCCTCTTGATAAAGGAGGAGTATTAAATGGACAAGTTGAATTTTTAGATATAGGTCCAATGGAAGTTGTTACAACATTAGTTGAAACAGGCGGCAATCAAAGAATCATTTCTATTGGCCAGGACTCTGGTTATGTTTTTGAGATAAAGAATTCTGGAGAGTTAAAAGAATCATCTGAAGAATCTTTAGATGTGGGTTTATTTGATGAATTAAATTTTGTTTCAGCTAATCCCACTTCAGTTGTCCACGTATCCGTAAATGGAGAACCAACGTTATTTTTAGGTACAGATAAAGGTTTAATCAAATCTGAAACACCAGATGCAAAAGGAGTTTTAAATTTAGAATGGGTTTTTGACCAATATAATAATAACAACTTGAGAAATTTAACTTATGAACATGAATTAAATTTATTTGAGGTAAGAACAATTGTACCTGATGCTGCAATAAGTTCAGAAATAAGTCATTTGTGGATTGGCACTGGTTCAGGAATCCATTTATTGACTCTAAGTAGCAATCAATTATCGCACAGCGGCTCATTAGAACATACTACTAGTGAAGAGATGAATGATGTATATTCAATACTTCCATTAGATAATTATGTGATGGTTGGTTCAAAAGGAGGAACTTGGAAATTAGTCGGAGGTGCTTTAGCATCATTTAATCAAGGAGTTCAAGAATCAATTACTGGAAGAGTAGTTTCTTTGGCTGAAGTTGATTTAAATGGAACAAGTTACTTACTTGGTGCTGTAGATCCTGGTAGATTTTCAAATATTGCATTAATAGATCCTGGAAACAATGACTCTGATTTCGATGGGATACCAGATGGCTGGGAATATGCTTACGCATTAGACCCAACAGACCCTACAGATGCTTTGTTGGATCCTGATGCTGACGGATTAAATCTAGATGGTGAACAGAATTCCTATTTTGAACAGGATTGGAATAATTTAGATGAATTTAGGTATCAGCCTACTACAGATTCAGGATATCCTAGTACGGATCCAAGAGATCCAGATACGGACGGCGATGGTATTAATGACGGTATGGAATTTTTTGGATTTTATTACGGTCTTACTGAATTTGATTGTCATTATGTAGTAGAACACGAATATGTATGTGATGAGAATAATGGTGCATCAGATACATATTTGTTGAGTGGGGGTTCAGATTCACCTTTAGATGCAACAAATAACGATACTGATGGAGATGGAATGCCCGATGGTTGGGAGATTGAAAACAGAAGATGGGTCGGAACAACATATACAGGAGGAAATAATTGGTCATTAGATCCTTTAAGAGCTGATGATGCATTATGGGACGCAGATGGAGATGGATTAAGCAACATTTGTGAATTTGCTTGGGGGCAAATATACTTGGAGGCGTTATCAGGAAATTTATTTGAATCCATGGGTGAATCTATTGAAGCAGTAGAATCTGAGTGGTCAACCCTAGATCCAAATAATATTGATAGTGATGGAGATACATTACCAGATGGTTGGGAGGCTTTAGCAAATAACCCTAACGACCCTGATGGCAATTCATGTTATTGGACTAGTGATGTGAAGGGAATTAATCCACTAAATGGTAGTGATGCAACTAATAACCCTGATGGCGATGGCTTTGATGTTAATAATAATGGGATTTTAGAACCAGATGAAGAATTTAATAATTATTTAGAATATCATATTAGAGATACTAGTTTTATTGGGCAAAATGATAGTGAAACTTCTACCTTGCCCTTCGGAATCTTTACTCAATTGTGGCAAAATACAGAAGATGCAGCTGAACCAGTCTTCACTTTTGGTGAATTAACAAGCCCGTTATTGTTTAATTCTCAAAACGAGCAAGACAAAGGTTCTGCAAATCCTATTTCTCCTGATTCAGATGGTGATGGAATGCCAGATGGATGGGAAATTTGGTATGCAAGGTGGGATGTTGTTGCTAATGATTGGACCTTAAATCCTCTTTCTGAAGAGGATAAATACGGAGACCCTGATTCTGATGGTTATTCTAATTGGGAGGAATATAATTCCATAAACCCCGAATTAAATGAAATACATTTACAATTTTCACCAAAATATTACATTAAGCAATCAAATACAATCAGTGGTTTTGACACTCAGGTATGGGGTAGGATTACTACAAACTTAAGTTTCGGTTCATTCATAGATTCAAATTTGAGCGAATCCTCAGGTATGACTTGTGATCCAAACAATCCAGATACTGACGGAGATGGAATGTTAGATGGATTAGAAATGCTGTTAACTGATTGGAATTCAAATGATGGTCTTTGGACATTAAACCCATTGGTGGCAGGAGATGGAGATTATGATGCAGATAATGATGGTTTGACGGATAGACAAGAATTGTCATTGGTGAATGGTTTGCCAGATAACGGTGTATTCCATCCTCCAGATGCCCCAGTTTTCTATCTCGATGCTGAAGAACAAATGCCAGGAACTGAATTTTCTAGAGTTGGAAATATATTAAACAATACAGAGAATAGAGCCACTTTAGTTAAATTAGATTTAATTGATTGGCAAATAGGAAACCCTCCTACTTTAATCATAGAAACACTTCGTTCAATTACAGATCCAACTCATAATGACACAGATAGAGATGAAATGTTAGATGGTTATGAATATTGGTTTACTGAATGGGACTTAGAAGAGAATCGTTGGTCTATGAATCCATTAATTAGCAATGACATTTATCTTGATTTAGATGACGATTCCTATGATTGTGATGGAGATGGAGAGATCGCAGTTTATGAGGTGTATTCGAATTTAAGAGAGTGGCAAGCAAGAACATATGGTAAAGAGGCTGAAAGATATAATGTTCCTCTAGAATTAGGGTTTTATGATTATGCAACTGATGCGATTAAAGCACTTTCAGAAGAAGAGGGACTTAACGATGAGCAAGCTAATGAAAGATTATATGATTTATTTTCAGGGAAATTACATGATGGTTTTCCGGTTACTCAAAATAGATTGGAGAAAATAAATGAACTTAATGAAAATAATTTCAATAATAGTTTAATTGGAATTTCAGACCCTACTCATCCCGATTCAGATAGCGATGGAATGCCAGATGGCTGGGAATTCTGTTATTCTACATATATTTCAGAACCTATCCCCGTTTCACGTGACGATAATATTTTCACAGTGCAAGGTAGATGGGGTTTAAACCCATTAAATCCATTAGATGGGGATTATGATATTGACAATGATGGATGGTATGATCGTTCAGTAGTTGACACTCCTGCCAAGCAAGGTAAATGGAATAACCATATTTTTACAATTTCAGGTGGTCAATATGGATTAGATAATATTGCAATCCCATTTACAAACTATATGGAATTTGATAACGGCACTTATCCTCATTTGAATGACACGGATGATGATAGTCAATCTAGAATTAGAGAAGGGACAGAAGAATTCACTTTAAATTATTATCGAGATTACAGCCTTTCCGATGGCCGAGAGATTTTGAAATATGGTACAAACCCCCTTGATAATGATACTGATTGGGATATGCTGCCTGATTGGTATGAATATGCAATGGCGTGGAATGAATCTTTAGATAACTTTTCAAGTCAAAGATATATTTCTGTTGAAT
Organism: Methanobacteriota archaeon; assembly: GCA_002692465.1. Taxonomy (GTDB): domain Archaea; phylum Thermoplasmatota; class Poseidoniia; order Poseidoniales; family Poseidoniaceae; genus MGIIa-I. Next base: position 4,647 of record NZKH01000020.1, read on the forward strand.
GGGTTGATGTTGGTGCAGAAGATAGTATTCAGAAAAAGCCATTGAAAATTGATGGTATGAATATTATGAGGCCAGACTTATCGTTGGCCTGGTTTACTTTAGATCCAAGAGACCCTACGGACGCTTTATTGGATCCTGATAATGATGGTGATTGGGATTGTAGTGGTGTGGTTTGTGAATATGATGAATATTCTAATTTCCAGGAATTTTATGCAATCACTGATGATACTTATCGCTCAGCAACTCTTGTTCGTTCACTCGATTTACAATGGGATGGTGTCCAAATTACTGAATGGTGGCAATTTAGAAAATGGTTGCTACATTTAGGTGAAGCTGACGAAATGGAAAAGAATTATCTAAAAATGTATAAAAGAGACAGTCAAGATGATATGTATGCAAAAATTATTCAAGATAATGATAATGATTTCTTTGTGATGGATTCTGCTGATGATGAGTCAATTTGTAGGGGTGATTGGACTGATAGTTATGGTTTGGTCTCGAGTACAACTGTTCTTCCAGATATAGGTAGAGGACAATATCCATTTGGTTGGTGGATTTTAGATATTGATGGGGATTTCACTGCAGAAGGAACAGATCCAACAAATTGGGATACCGATGGAGATTGGATGGTTGATTGGTATGAAGTACATAATGATGAAAATGATGGTGTAAGAGGAGATATTTCTGCAATAAGATATGATGATCGTACATTATGATGTGTTGATATGGTTTCTTCAGATATTACAAGTAATGAAAAGATGTTGATATTGCATCAAAACATTGTAAACTTAGTCAAACAACTAAGTATGCCTTTAGTTGAGGTAAGTTTGGTTATTGCAAAATTCATCAATATTTTAAGTGAAAAATTAAAGCAAGTAGCACTTGAAAATAATGAAAAATTACCCGAATTATTTACTGTTCCATGGCCTTTGGATTTTTACGAATCAAACGAATCAGAATCTAAGTTAAATTTAGACAAAGTAATTGACGTTTTAGACAATGATCGAATTGATATTTTAGATACTTTAATTAGAACATCGATTAACCTAGAAGAGATACCTCTTTCAGATTCATTATTGGTGTTACGCAGTTGGGAAAAACTTGTAAGGACGCAACTCGCGAAATCAACTAGCCCAGGGCAATTATTTTCAACAGTAGAAATTCCAGATGATTTTTGAGGTGAACATTATGAGTATTAAATCCACATCTGATTCCAAATTTTACTGCTTTCTTTTATTTTTAGTTTTATTTTCTAGTTCATTTTCTGGTTGTTTTTCAAAAGAAGAAGTTCTTCCGGAAAAATTTGGTATCCCTGGAGGATTAGTTTTAGCATGTTTGAACTCTAGTCATTTTAATGAACTTGTAATTGAGGTTGATTACGAGGCTGATCAAAAACCAACACCTGAAACACTTGATTTATTAATTGATAGAATTAATAGCGTTTGTGATAAACAATCAGTATCTTATGAATTATCTCTGACTGATTTTGAGCATGAGGGTGCTTGGACTAACGATGAAATTAGACTTGTGGGGAGGGAAACTCGTGAAACAAATGCAATGAACGAAAATCAATTGAGATTTCATTTTATGTTTCCAAGCGGAACTCACTCAGACTCCAATGTTCTAGGGGTGGCTGTAGATGCTTCTACTGTTATGATTTTTGTAGATACAATAAAGGAATCTGAGAACTTAATTCAGAGGCCTAGTTGGGAAGAAATTGAAGCAGCAGTCACAATTCATGAATTCGGCCACCTTCTTGGTTTGGTAAATTTAGTTTACACATCAAATGTAGATCATGAAGATCCAGATCACCCGGGCCATAGTTCTAATGAAGATTCTGTGATGTATTGGGCTATAGAAACAAGCGATATTTCGAATATTATTTTTGGAACATTACCAAATGATTTTGATAATGATGATAGAGGAGATATGATTAAACTAAAAGAGCAACAATTAGAAGCATGGGATCAATTATGGTATCCTGAGGATTATTCATACTAAATTATTGTTAATTTTGTTTAATATGAATTTTTGTGCTTCATTCCAAGCATCGAAAATTGACCAAAGATATAATCCGATCCAAAGAATTCCAGTTAACGCTAAAGGGATTTGAAGAAGTGTGAAATCAAAGCCTTTTTGATGNGATCTATTGAANTGTTGTCCTAGGAATAAAAAAGGAACTAATGAAACTATTATNGCAATTATTGGTTGTAATGAACCCCAAAAACCNACACCNGAGGTAATTTGAGCAAAAATTACTTTTAGAAAATTTCCTTTTTTATTGACTCGTTCATTTCTTGGAATTTGAACGACTATCTCAGATTCACTCATCTTGCTCAGCATGGCTAATGTTTTACACATTGTCAAGTTTTGGCTATAATTTTGTAGTAAGATTCTATTCGGCAATGCTATTCACTAGGTGCACAAGGGAGTGTCAATGAGGAAACCCAGAGTTCTCTTAACTGGTTTTGAACCATTTGACAATTCTTCATTTAATATTTCAGAGAAATTAGTTTCAGAGATTAAAAGATTAGAGATTAAAGAATATGAACTCAAAACAGAAATATTACCTGTAAATGAAGAAGGTTCAAAAACAGTTAGCAAATTAATTTCTTCTAATGATTTTGATTTTATTTTACATTTAGGTTTTAGTAATAAAGCAAAAAAAATACATTTGGAATCTAGAGCAGTAAATAAAATAAATATGAATATTAAGGATAATTCTGGAAGAGAAATAAAAAATAAATTAATTGTAAATGATGAATTAGATGAATATCTTTCAACAGTTAATTTAGAGGAATTTAATGCTGAGTTCCCGGTGGATTTTTTAATATCTTCAGATGCAGGGACTTTTGTTTGTAATGAAACCTATTTTAGAACATTAAAAACAATTAATTCTAACCAAATTAAAGATAGATTTAATCGCACATTGCCATGTTTATTTGTACATTTACCTTCAGAGGAGTTTATTAAAATCTCAGATCAAATTAAAATGATTTTATGGATATTAAAATCAGTTGTAGATAAAAAAATTATTAATGTTGTGGCAGCAATAATTAGTAATCAAAATGGAGAGGTTTTAGTTGCAAAAAGGAATTCTCAGCAACCACATCCAGGTAAATGGGAATTCCCTGGAGGGAAATTGAAACAGAATGAAGGTGATAAAGAGGGATTAAAGAGAGAAATCCTTGAAGAATTAATGATTGATATTGATATTTTATCACTTTGCGGAGAAGTAGAACATTTGTATGAGGAGTATTTTGTGAATTTGAAAGCGATGAATGCTAAAATCGCTCTAGATTCTCCACCATTAAAACTAATTGTACACGATGAAGTTTTATGGTTGAAGAAAGAAAATTTAGAGACTTTAGATTGGCTTGAAGCAAATAAAAAATTAATTAAAATAATTCAAAACCAATCTTGAGGTACGCCATCTCTCCTCATTTTTAATTCATCGTCCACAGTCCTTGGAACTTCATCTCTTCCAGAGTGCCAAGTCATTTCTTCAATCCAAGCAATAATGTTTGGCGATTTAACACTTAATTCAAACCAACCACCTAGTGGGTATTCATTTTCTAAAACAAATGAAATCTTCCCCGCTAATGCCGCTTGACGTGAGATTCTAAAATATGATGTCTCATTCTCTATGTTTTGACTCATGCAGTCTAGTGCTGTATCAGCTATTTTATTTGCATGTATGCATTCAAAGAAATAATCAAAATCAATGTCGTTTATTGTTAAACACTCAATTTCATCCGGTATTGGGAATGTTTTTGTATTTTCTTTTAATTCTGGAATTTTTGCATTTGGAAAAATTTCTTTAATCGCCATAATCACAAGATCTTTTGAATCTACAGGATTAAATTTCGCTTTAAGGTCCATCGTCGCCATGTTCGTCTTCGTACTTAGCCAAAAGGAATAATATAATGCAATTGCGGGTTAATACAAAATATTACCGTTATTTTTACAATGGAGATTAATTCAGTGGCAATAAAGGAGGGATTGAAATTAGTTCACTACCACAAGTTGTTACTGTGATTCCTACCTTTCATGAAAAAGATTTTATTGAAAATTGTTTGAATAGTCTTTGTAATCAAACTTACCCTTCATCAAATCATCAGATTATTGTTGTTGATGGTAATTCTACAGATGGAACTCCCGAAATTGTCGAAGAATTTATTAAAAATTTAAAAGAGGGAATGCCAAAAATAATTTTACTAAATAATCCTAATCGGTATGTTTCTCAAGCAAGAAATATTGCATTTGAGAATTTATCAGAAAATGTTGAATATGTTTTTGAAACTGTTGGACATGCAACATTCCCTAAGAATCATTTAGAAGTTAGAATGAATGAATTTATCGAATTAGAAAAGACAAGTAGTGGTAAAATTGCTGCTATTGGTACCATTCTCAAACCCCCTGAAGAAAAAATGACATTGATGGGGACGTTAATCGAGGCAAGTTTAGGAAATATCTTGGGGAATGGACATGGTGCATATGCTCAATTTAAAGGACTCCAAAGAACAAGAATACCTCCCTTGGCAATATATCGGGTAGATGCATTAAAGTCAATTGATGGTTATGATGGTAATTTGATTACTGCTCAGGATTCAGATCTTAATATGCGTTTAATTAAGAATGGTTGGGAGATTTGGAGAAGCGACATTAGCTGTATCCATGTTACGAAAAGGCAGACATTTTTACAATGGTTAAGGTTTGGCCATCGTAATGGATTTTGGAGAGTAAAATTAGTTAGAAAACATCCAACTCGATTGCCTCTTGCAGAAGTAGCACCTTGGCTTGGATTTTTGTTAACTTTAAGTTTATATTTTCTCGAATTTAATATGTGGTGGATACCTCCTGCATTATATCTTTTTGTGATCTCATTGGCTGGGACAATTGAGTCAATACGTTGGAAGAACCCGTTAATGTTTTTTGGAGTTCCAGTGTTGCTTTTTAGTTTACATACAACATTTAGTATTGGTTTTTTGCATGGGTTTTTAGTCAAAGGCAAAGCACCCAAGGATCGTGTTGATGCTTAAAATTATAGTGATATTGAAAATTAACGGGAAAGGTTCAATCGTTAAAACGACTTAGATTTGTTTGTGCAGGAGAACAAAAGCAACTTGATAGGTGGAATTTACCTTATTACCCCTGCGATTGTAATGTTTCTTTTATTTTCTCCAAGTGTTGGTTTTCAACCTGCACAAATATTGTCAAATGGAGATCCAATGGCTCCTTGGGCAGCAGCACTTGTTGGTTTTGTACCCGGTTATCTTCTATACAAAAGAGTAGTAACTGTAAGGGGTCATGAATGGCATAGAGTTCAAGCATTAAAAAAATTATCAAAGCATTATAAAACTGAAGATTCAGGAGCGTGGGACGACAATCAAATCACTTTACATACAACCAAGGGGTCAGTAGAGGTTGGTGCTTTAACTCAAAATGCTCTTGAAAAGATGCAAGGTAAAATCGGAGATTTGATGATGGATAATCGAGATGCCCGTGCAGAGATTGAAAATAAAGCAGAAGTAGGTATGTTAGCTGAAAGAGACCATGTTAATTTAGCGGCTGCAAGGATGAGGGGAGATAGTTCTCTCGAAGAAAAATTACAAAAAACCACGGTTGCAGAAAAGGAAAGTTCAGCTATGGATAAGATGTTGGATTGGATTGCTACTAAAATATCTAAGAAGAAAGAAAAAAATATCAAAAAAGATGTGGTTTTAGAATCAAATATAATTACTCAGACTGTACAAAATGAAAGTATATCAAGCGGTGCATCGGAATATGATAATTTAATCTCTAATTCCTGGCATTGCAGAAGTTGTGGTAATATGAATTCAATTGATACAAATTATTGTGAGGTCTGTGGTTCTTCAAAATAATGAGAATTTTAGCGAATTATTCATAGCACCCGTGTAGTCCGCATGATTGAGTGTAATGTCTGATAAACGGGACTACTATGAGGTGCTTGGTGTCAATAAGGACGCAACTGACAAGGATCTTAAGAAAGCATTTCGTTCATTAGCTAGAAAATATCACCCTGATAAAAATTCAGATCCTGGAGCTGATGATAAATTCAAAGAAATCCAAGAAGCATTTGCAGTTTTATCAGATTCAGATAAAAGAGCACAATATGACCGTTTTGGACATTCTGGCCCCCAAATGGGTGGTGGTTTTTCAGGTTTTGATATAAGGTATGAAGATTTATTTGGTTCAGGTTTAGATGATTTATTTTCAAATTTATTTGGTGGTGGAGGTAGAAGAAGCAGGCCCCGACAAGCAAGAGGGCAAAGTATACTTGTCAGAAAGAAAATCCCTTTTCAAATGGCCTTTGAAGGTGGTTCAGAGGAAGTTTCAGTTGACACATTTTTATCCTGTGATTCATGTTCAGGGGCAGGTGGAGCTACAAGAGATGATGTGGATGTATGTTCTACATGCAGGGGCCAAGGGCAGGTAACACAAACACGCCAAGTAGGGCCCTTTGTTCAGCAAACTAGTGGTATTTGTCCTAGTTGCCAGGGTCGTGGAAAGATAATTATCAATCCTTGTAAAGAGTGTAAGGGTGAAGGAAGGAAAAAGAAAAAGCAAACAATACGATTCAATGTTCCTCCTGGAGTAGATACTGGTATGCGCTTAAGGATGAGGGGCAAGGGGCATGTCCCGAAACAGGGGGGTGTCTCTGGAGATTTAGAAATAGAATTAATTCTTGAAAATCATCCTTGGTTTGAACGGGATGGTGCAGAATTATTAATGTCTCTTCCAGTAGGTTTTCCAGATTTAATGCTTGGGAAAACAGTAAAGATATCACATTTAGATGGCAAACCTCTAATCATTAAGATACCCTCAAATTCATTGGCTGGCCATACATTAAACATTTCTGGAAGAGGATTGCCAGATGGAAGAGGTAGAAGGGGAGATGTAATAGTGTTATTAAAATTGCATATTCCTAATAAACCAAGTAGAAATTTAAAATCACAACTTGAAAATCTTAAAACAGATTTGAGTATTACAGATGAAGATTTAGAGTCCGCAATATTAGATGAAGCTAAGGACAGACGTTCATAATTAGATTTAAATTGTGTAATTAATTACGATGTTGTCGGATAGTTGGAACGCAATAAACATGATGAACATGAATACACCAATCCCTTTGTGATATGCTTTAGATTCTAAAAATACCCCCCCTATTGCTGCACAACCTACGATACAGGGCATTATTGTCATAGGTCCAATTAACGGTTGTCCGAAAAGTGAGTAATTTATAATCGCAGAAGTAAATAATGAAAATGCAACGACTGAGAAGAATGCTTTATGGACAGAATAGTAGTGTGTCTCAAGATCGATATCTCCTTCATCTGTTGCTTTAGGAAGAACAAGAGTTGTGAAGAAATAAATCGATGAGAGATTCATTACGAGGAACCAATATTGCCCATAGTTCCACGTGTCCATATCGAGTGATAACGTCCATAGGCCCCACCAAGTGAATACAGACCACATAGTTACGGTAATAACCCAAAGGGAATTAAGCCAGTAGGTCGTGACTCTTTCACGGATCTCATATAGATCTGAAACTGCTCGAAATATATGGGTCAATGCTAAACCGAGAATCAATGAACAGAAGATGGTTATGAATTCAAAGGGAGACATTTGCATAGTTATCATCAGTTCATAAGAATAGACACTATATAAAAAAATAGGGATTTATCCAAGGATTCCTATAATTTTGTAAGTAAATAAATAAATCCATATTAATTAATTCAAGAAGCAGGGGAATACGTCAACAAGTACTTGGAATTCCATAATCCCCCATTATGTCTACCACAACAAAATCTACAGGCAGCTCCCTTAACAAGCCTACGATAACTTGTCTTTCTCCCACATTCTTTGCAATTCGCTATCCATTTTGGAT
>NZKH01000021.1 GCA_002692465.1 Methanobacteriota archaeon
CGACAGTAGATGCTGGTAGAAACATGCCTATGAATCAAACGGATACAAAACTCACTTTCTTGCTTCAAAATATAATGACATTTTTGGATGTGTATTATCAAATAATTTTGTATTTGTTAATGGTGGACTAAGGGATTGTCCAAAACCAGAACGATATATTTTTGAAAAACCTGCTTTTATACACATGTCCTCTAATTTTTTAAAACTCCAATAATTTATGTGGTAATTTGCAAATTTTTCATCAAAAACATTTTTTTCAACTATCCACTCTAAAAATGCATCATCATCTAATTTTTTCATTTTTTCTTGGACATCTTTAGGAAACAGTGGGTCCTTCACATTTTTAAAAAATCTACAACGTGCTGTAGAAAGTTCCCTTATTAAAAAGTCTTCTAATTCTATTTCTTCAGGAGTAATATTAAATTGTTTCAAGAACCATTCTTTTCTCCAATCCCAAAAATTTTCTACTTTGAATTTAACGCTATTCAATAATAGTTTTGAATCAGGACAAGTAATTCTTAAAACTCCTCCTTTTTTTAAAATTCTTTGAGATTCTTTAATAAAATTGAGTACTGGATTATTGGTAATGTGTTCTATTGTATGGCTTGTGTAAATTATTTCAATTGAATTATCTTCAAATGGAAATTTTGGTTCCTCCATTAAATTTAATTCAACAAAATTAGTTTGTATTTTTGCATATTGCTCTGATCCATAATCAATATTAGTCCAAAATTTGTGTTGAAATTTACCGGCTCCTACGTTTAGAAACTTTTTATTTTTAAGAGAGTCTTTAGGGAATTGATTGTATAGTTTAGAATCATCTCCACTTTTTATTTTTTCAATATTGTATCCCAAAGATCTAAATAAACGGCCTATCAATTTTCGAGGAATTAACCCCATATTAATTCCTCTTGACGGATTTATTTGAAGATTATTCTGATTTAGCCTGAGCAGCCATTAAATCTTTTATTTCTTCAAGTGTTGAACCCGAATCTGCATCTTTCCATCTAGCATTTACAACCGTTACCACTTCCTGAGGTTTTCTTACGCCATAGAAACAATCAGCAGGGTCAGGTTTTACAGTTCTAATTGTTCTCTGCGATGTTAAAAGAACAAAGAACATTTTCAAAATTTTCTTTGGAAGACTGGTTGCGACTGATTCCCCTTCTTTAGAGTCAAGTGCACCTCCTGCTGCACCCGCAGAAATTCCAATGGTTTCCTCACCTAACCCTAGGCCGCTTCCAGTTAATGGAACTACATTCCCGTATCCGAATATCGTTCCAATTGGGCCTTGTTGAGTAATAACATCTGTGAAATTACTGTATAGGATTCTTCTAACGCTGTTAGTTAGCATGAAGTCTTTTCTGAAAATCACAGCATCTGTAGTGATTGCATAACAGAAAGATCTTTGGAAATAATATACATTTACAAACAAAAATACAATCCAAAAGATTCCTGCAATTTCGTAGGGGTATGAACCACTTAGGAAATTTACAGGAGAGTCTGCAGCGAATGCATTAATTAACCATGCAGTAAATGGAAGTGCTGCAATTACGATCATTGTAGTTGTAAACCATTTTGTACTTGAGGAGATGTTCATCCATCTATTGAACCATGCAAGAAATAGCATTACTAATGGGAATCCTAGCATTTCACCTAGAGAACTTGATACAAAACTCCATAATATCTCTTGAATAACTCCAGGATCTTGACCAGGTGCTTCACTTGGCATAAATGTCCAAATGTAATGTACTGCACCAATTAATAATGCCATTATGTACATTCCTGCAAAAGCAAAAAGACTAGGTCTATGTATTTGCATTAAATCTTCGCCAGGAATTAAGTTAAATTTTTTTCTTTCACGCTCTGTTTCGTCTATGTTTTCTATTTCATTTGCTTCGTCGGACATAGTCAACCCTAACCCACCCTAAGGATAATATGTTATTGACACTTACTATTGAAGTAAAATAGAAAATATCCTAATTTAGTGTAAAACGCCCCAACTATGTTCAGCATTTCCGTGAATCCATTCCCAATCTTCGAGTGTACGAATTCCGAATTCATCTTCTATTGCAATTCCTGCAACTTTTAATGGATATTCATTATAACAAAAATGAGAAATTAGACCACCCCTTGTTGGCTGATCAAAACTCCAATAGGCCCTAGAAACAGCTTCAACAGTTAATACAATCATTGTTCTGGCATTCCACATTTCAATTTCAAAACGTGGCAATTGCTCTTTTTCTCCTTTTTGATTTACGATGCTGTAATTACTCTTTATTTTTTTGAATTTTAGTTTAGTAAATTTTTCACTCCTTTGCCTTTTTGCATCATGAAATAAACCAGCCTTTCTTAATGGTATTTCTAAAGAGTCCTTTAGTTGCCATGGCTTGTTAGATGAAGATAATGCAAGTAGTGAAAGATGGGGTAAAAACCAATCTAAATATGAACCATCAGAAAAGTGAAGAATACCCCAATACCAAGGAACACTTGGAGCTTGAACACGTACTTTTTGAAGATAAGCACTACCTTCAAAATTATTATTATCAATTGTAATATTAGCTTTGCATCCGTGAATCCTAAGAATATCATAACCTAGGTTATTTTGATATTTTTGAAATGTCCTTCTAGCTTTTGATAATGCTGGATTCCAAGGAGTCATTTGTATTTCGAACTTTTTTGGTGAACCACTTTTTACTGCCGCCTTGTCAGAATGCACTCTCATCCAAAAATTCTCTTTGTTTTCATCCATTCCAGTACTTAGTAATTGTTCGCAAAGAGCAAAAACAGCACCACCATCATTTGATTCTGAGGGCCAATCTTTATGTTTTGAAGAGATTGCTGCAATTCGTGACTCTTGTAGGACTAGAGGTTCATACATTTTCTCTCCATCAAAATACCACCCTGCAACCATACCGGGAAGAACTAGTAAATTTTCTTCATTGGAATTAGGTTTTTTTCCAGCCGCCCAAAGATGATTATTAACAGAGATCAAAGGCGTCTCTTTCGTAGACCATAGCACCATTAACTGTTCACTTCTTCCTGGGTATTTTTTTGATGGCCACATAACTAACCACCACCACCAATCCCAAGTAAGGTGTTTGATATTAGGCAAATCTGGCATTTCCCATAAATCTTGTAATGGTCCTTCAAATTGTTTCATTAGAAATCCTCACTTGAGCTCTTTACGTTTGAAAGCAGACTGTCCTATGAAAAATACTGCAAACGTAATGAGGGTCAAAACTATTGTTGATGTAAATAATGTTACTAATGGTGATGAACCTATACTCGGAACTCCATAAAAGGTTTCCAATGCTTGATATCCTTCTAACTCAAGATAACTACCTTTCTCAATTAGATATTCTGAGTCGCTCCACGTATATGTTGATGCAGAATCTATAATTTGCATTCCCCAAAATACAATTGACATTCTTGTAACGAAAAACGATCCAGTTCCTATAAGAGTTAACATGGCCATCATAAATTCCCATATTCCAAAGAATATAGAAGCCAACATTCCATATTTTGTAAATATTCCAAAAGTTGAGAATATGGTTCCATAGGCCATGACCATTAAACAACTTGCGAATAATATGGCTGCCCACATTTGGATATCTTGAACTCTAAAAAATGACTCAGAAGGAGCAACAAAACCAGTTATTATGTTCATTATTAATACTAATGTTGCTAAATATGCCCATGTCATTACAAGATATCCACCTAAGCGATAAGCATAAAATTCACCTCTTGCAATTGGCTTCCCAATTAAATAATGTAATGTTTCAGATTCCATTTCATCCCTAATCAAACCTGTTGCAAGAAATAATGGTAAAAATATGCCCATTAAGAAAGCAAATCCTATTTTTCCAAAACCAAGAACAAACGCCCTATGGACGGTTTCATGAAAATATTTGTTGTCGTCTGGATCTTCATCTACGTAACTATCAGGAATTATGTTTATTCCATTATTTGTACTAATGAATATTGAACAATCAATATTGTCAAAGTTAGAATCTTTACCGCCTTGTCCTAATAATTGATTTTGTAATACCCAATCGGTTCTTTCACAATCTCCGTCATCATCAACATTTAATTGACAAATACCTTCAGTTTGAATGCCGTAAATATTCCTTTGACAATTTTCTCCATCCATTGAATATGAAAAATCATCTTCATCAACCCAATTTGAAAGAGGTAATGCGGGCACATCAGGGAAGTCTTCTGGATCATTTGGATCAGAACCATATTGTAACTCTTGGGCAATTGAATAACCATCTCCATCCCAATCGTAGGAATCACCATCTTGATCTAATGAATCTATAATTGATGTTTGTCCTTTTACATAAAATAACAATACAAGTGTAACTAACAACATTCCAATCATTGCTATTGACCAAGTAGATTTTCTTGTTTGATATTGACGAAGGGTAAATTCTGTAATAGCCCATGACTTAACGTCAATTTTGGACCAAACACTTTTTGATAAAGGCCTTGAATCTTTAGACATCATCGACCCTCCATTAAATATTCTAAAATAGATTCTAAGTTATCATCAGGATTTTCTATTGCAGTNACTCTGATTCCAGAATTATCTAAAATAAATGGCATATCATTGTGTACCTTTCCAAGATCGTGTGTTTCAATTAANAATTCATTTTTTGAAGGAAAGTGCACTCCATAAACAGATTCATGATTCAAAAATTTGCCNGCNAGTTCNCTAGGTTGTTCNGTAGTTAAAGAAATTCTATGTGGGTGTTTNTCAAGTAAATCTCTAATTGCATGAAGATTTCCTAGTGCTAATAATCTTCCATTGTGTAATATTACAATTTGTTCTGTAATCCTTTCTATTTCACTTAAGATATGGCTGCTGACGACAATTGTCTTCCCCATACTTCCTAGTTCTCTAATAACATTCATTATTGTGGTTCTAGCAAGTGGGTCACAACCTTGTAATGGTTCATCTAGAATAATTAAATCTGGGTCATTTACCAAAGCCTGAGCTATTTTTGCACGTTGCCTCATCCCTTTACTGTATTTCCCTAATTCTTTGTGCATCACATCATCTAAACCTACAAATTTCAAGACATGTTTGGCTCGTTCTTCTGCTTTATCTCTAGAATGGCCAAATAGTCTAGCCATGATTGTGACAAAATCAAAGGCGGTCATCCAATCATACAATTTTTCATGTTCTGGAACATAACCTATTCGACTAAAAGGTGCTTTATTTTCCCACGGATTAATTCCAAATAATCTGACAGTTCCTTGAGATGGTTTGAGTTTACCAACTATTAATTTAAACAAAGTTGATTTTCCTGCGCCATTCATTCCAAGTAATCCTGTAACTCCCCCATTAATTGCGATACTTACATCGTTTAATCCTACAATGTTTCCGTACCATTTAGAAACATGATCTAACATTAATGCAGGGACAACAATATTTGAATTCTCAACATTTTGTTCTTTGGAATTCATTCTCTTGTCACCTCCATTGATGAAACTCTTGCAGTGAGAACATACAATGAAATTGCATTCATAATTATGATTGAAACAAGGCTCCAAGTATATGGGTGATCATACGTAGTGTTAATTCCCATCATTCTTTGACCCAAATGAGCTATGCAATCATATGGTGAAAGTAGATAAACAATACTATCACTATACAATTGTGAGATTAAAAATGCAATGAATTTAGTTCCTAAAATTATACCAAGTAGGGAGATTGCTGGGAAGAATTTACCTCTACTGATACTAGATAATGCTAAACCGATTGATGAATATGTAAATACGAGTAATAGTCCTGCAATTGCTGCAGCAAAAAATAATGGAAATGTATCAAGTACGTAAGCCCAGCCTTCACCTGATAAAACAAGATCTCCAACATAGTAAGCAGCTAAAGTACCAACAATTAATATTGACAATAAGATTGCAACTGAAATAAATTTCATTACCGTGTAATCTGTACGATTTACTGGTCTTGAAAAGTAGATGGCACTAGTACCATTTTTTCTGTCTTCGCTAATCATTCCACCTACAAGCAGGGCAGCTGCAATAGGGAAACAAAATACATTTCTTGGAAAGAATCCTAAAACATGAGCATACAAATTTTCTCTAGATGGTGAAAATAATCGTGATAACTCTTCAACGCCAGTAGCATTTCCAAGGAATGATAAGAATAAATCATTTAGTGAACCGAGTAATAAGACTAGAAGTGAAATTCTTACTGGCCATCCCCAAGGCCTATGTCCTTTTGAAAACATGCCGTAGATATGATGCCTAAGTATTGACCAATTTCTTACCCATCTTGAGTTTAAGGTTCCATTCCAAGGCCTATAAATTTGTTCAAAAATAGTCCCTACTTCCGCATTAGGTTTTGATGCAACTGCCGCAGTTGCGCCTTCATCTCCGTCTCCAGAACCATACGCCGCCTCCATTCTACTAAACCCAGTTACATTAGCACCTTCTTGGCCAAGAAATTCTGAATCTAGGGATAAATCTTCAGTCATTATAGCCCGCCTCCCTGTTTAAGTTCAAGTGGCGCATCAACATTTTTTATATTTGGATTATTGTCTAATAATTCTTCAGAACTTTTAATTCCATAACCTAAGGTTTCCATAATTCTAATGAACAAATCTTCTAAACTGGCTTCGTGGTCTTGCATTCGTCTGATTTGACAATTTGATTTTGCGGCGGCAGTAATTATTTGATCATATGTGGAATCGTCTACATGTACAACTCTTAGTACTCTTCCAGTCCTTCTTACTTTTAATCCTCCATCGAGTAAACATTCTTCTAATTTAGAAGCACCACCCCATGCGTGAACTTCAACCTCTCTTTCTATTGCTTTCAAGTCTTCTATTTTTCCTTGTGCAATTAGTTTACCTTTGTGAAGCATCACAATTCTTTCACAAACACGTTCTACATCATTCATTAGGTGACTAGCCATAATTAAACTTCTACCTCCTTGATTTACAATTTGACCTAGCGTGTTTAACATGAAATCTCTATGTTCGGCGTCTAAACCATTTGTTGGTTCATCTGCAATCAATAATTCGGGGTCATGAATCAATCCACAGGCTAACTTTGCAGATTGTTTCATTCCAGTTGAAAATGTTTCTATTGCTCGGTATCTTTGGTCTTTTAATCCCACATATTCTAAAACTTCATGTGCTCTTTGCATTGCTATTGATGGATTCATGCCTAACAATTCTCCACTATAAGCAACTTGATGGATGGCTTCTAATTCAGGGTTTAAACAATCATACTCTGGCATATAACCAATTTTTGAACGAATTACTGGCCCTTCTTCACGAATATTATGATTTAAAACTAGTCCATCACCTGATGTAATACTTATTAGCCCTAGAATTGTTTTGAATAATGTTGATTTTCCTGCCCCATTAGGGCCAAGAAGGCCAGTTGCACCGCTTTTTATTTTCAAATTGATAGAATCTAAAGCAATATGTTTTCCATATGATTTAACTAGGTTGATTGTTTCTACAACATTACCTATACTCAAATTAAACCCTCAGAACAGTATGTGTCACAAGGACCAATACTATCAATGTCATGCCTTGTTGTGGAGTTATTTTATTCCCGATTTTATTTTTACAGCAATTCCTTTTTTTAATTCAATCGCCTCTGAATTTGTACAATTGGAAATTCCGTGTGCGATTAAATTATTTTCTGTGTCTATAATTAAGCAAGGCATCCCAGGTTTAAGTTTTCCATTTACAGAATTAATAAATCCGTGCATGACATTTCTGCCTTTAGATACAAAGGGGACTGCACCTTCATCAATAATTATTATTGGAATATTACACTGTTTATTGTTGTAAAAATCGTATAATTTTTTGGCACCTATTGTTGTTAATGAGATCCCTCCATCTTCTAATCTAGGCGAAAGAATATGTTCTCCCTCAGAATCAAATACGTTTCTAATTCTGTTTGTCCCTCCCTTAAGGTATGAAGAATTACTTAACCATTCTTCAGCCACTTCAAAGTTTAATCCAGTAAATAATGCTGTTTTTGATATTATTGAATAAGTGTCAATATAATTTTCTAAATCCTCTTCATTTAATTCTTTATCACTCAATTCTAAATCAGAATTTATTAATTGTTCTACAGCTTTTTTGGGTGTTGTCAAACCATGAATTATAGTTAATGAGTTGTATTTTAATTTCAAATCATCTTTATTATAATCCCAAATTTCATCAGGCCCGTTAATATGTGAAAATGGATTTAAATCTTCAAGAAAATAAGGTATAATTCCTATTGGTGTTTGTAAAAATATTTGGATATTTTCAAACTTTGAAAATATATTTTGAATTAGTTCTTTACATTTCATTCTCCATGGACCTTGCACTCCATGAATTAACACTATGTCCCATTCTTCTTTGTTTACATTATTTCCAAATGCATCTCGTTTCGGTTGGTTTAAATTACTATCAATCAGTTCTTTTGAAGTTTTTACATAAGGATGATTACTGATGTTTTTTGACCATAGAACTCCCCTCTTTCTTTGAACTCTTGTACTATCTTTAACCCAATTCATGAATTCAAAATCATCTGAATATTCTAAAAGTAATTTTGTAGCCTTTTCAAGAGAAGGGTGCTCTGTAGACTTCCTTTCGACGTATTCCCATATCTTTCCATTTCTAACAGCTTCTCTAACTTTAGCCATTTCTTTCATAGAGATTTCTAAATTAAACTCTGCTAGAATTTTTGTTCTTTCTTCTTTAGGATAGGATTTTATTTGTTCGGGACTTAGTCCAAAAAATGTTTTTGATGCGGTTGGCCATTCTGTAATATTCTCTAATTTTTCTGTTCCCCATGGCATTATTAAACGATCATCTCTGGCAAAAAGTGCATATGCAGCCGAATCAAATAGATCAACTCCCATAGCGACTGCAATAGCAAATAAATGTGGATGACCACAGCCAAAAAGGTGTACAGGCCGAGAAGGAGGAATTAAATGTCTACAAGAGCTAATTATTTTTATTAATTCAGGATATTTTTGTTTTTCCATTAATGGAACAATTCCTCCAATTGGATGAATTGTAAAATTAAAACCACTCATTTTTTCTGCAGAAAGTGCTCTTAGTTCTGGAAATAAGCCACCTTGTATTGGGCCATTAAGCATCATTCCATTTGCAGTCTTTATTGAAATTTCAGAACGAGAAACAGTTTCTTCAACTATTTTTTGCGATTCTTCAAAATTTAAATTAGGTTTTCCAAATACATCTAGCATTGTAGCAATATCTACACCAATACTTTTTTGAAATTCTATGATTTCTTCTGGTTCTACTTCTATGTCTCCATAAACATAACTCTGAAAAGTGCCCGAATCCGTCATTATTGCACCTGGAAAATTTAGTAGTGAGTGTACACCATGTTCCGTAGCTTCTTTGCTTAAATTTTCTGAATTTCTAATAATATATGAATTGGTAATGAGGCATTCAACTCCGAAAACATCCCACATATCTCTTGGTTCTATAGTTCTAATATTTGGATTAATTACAGGCAGCAATGTTGGAGTATTAACTACTCCATGGATTGTATGGAATTTACCAATTCTCGCTGCACCATCTCTAGAAACTATCTCAAATTTCCCTATGTCACTTTCACGACAAGGTTCAGGATTAGGACGTTTCATATAATCACTCCGAGGTAAACATCTAATTCAAGTACTCTTAAACAAAATATTTGTCTGACTAACTAGAAATTCTCTAGATAATTCATCAAAACTGTCTAAAAGTTCTTGATCAAAACAAATTGAATTGATTTCAGAATCATTTTCTAAATCATATTTAATTCCTATCAATGTGCTTGGTGCAGCACCACAAGCAATACATGATCCATTCAATGTAAGAATAAAGTTTAGTAAATTGTTTTCAATATCTATTTTATTGATGATAATACCTCCACCATGCCCATCAAGGGCCGAACGTACAGGGCCTAGTCTTTCTAATAATGAAGGAATCAAATCTTGATGGTTTGGATCTTCAGAAATTAAATCAATTAATGAGATTGAACGTAATCTAATTCTCTCTTTCATTGGAATAGACGAATTAATTCTTTGTTCAGATTCTTCCTTAATGGATTTTTCAGATTCAGCACGATACATTTCGACTAAATCGTCTTCCTCCATGTATCTAGGATGATATTCTGTCTTTTGATATTGTTTCTAATATACACATTAAATGTCAAAATTTTCAAACATTATTTTTTTAGGAATTCCTAAACTTTTTGTGAACTAAAACATCCTTTGATAAAGGACGGTTTACAGCCTCAGTTCATCCGAGCCTAACCCGAATGAGTCTTTGAGACTCGACAGAGGCATACGACTCAGGAGAGTGAAGCCCATGAACGAAGAGAAAGGGAATTTACTTGAAATTTCTAATTTACATGTGTCGGTAGATGATACCCCAATAATTCAAGGTCTAGATTTAGTTGTTAAATTTGGTGAAATACATGCAATAATGGGTAGAAACGGTTCAGGAAAATCAACTTTAGCAAATGTTTTGATGGGGCATCCAGCTTATGAAATAACTAAAGGAGAGATTTACTTCTTTGGTAAGAATTTATCTGAATTATCCGTCGATGAAAGAGCAAAAGCAGGTATGTTTCTATCTTTCCAGTATCCAATGACTATTCCAGGAGTTCAAGTTGGTAATTTTCTTAGAAAATCAGTATCTGCCGTAAGTGGAAATAAAATTTCTGCCAAAGAGTTTAGAACAGATTTAAAAGAAAAAATGACACAACTTCAGATTGATAGGGCTTTTTTATCTCGTTATGTAAATGATGGTTTTTCTGGTGGTGAAAAAAAACGTATGGAGATCCTACAAATGTTGATGTTAAATCCTAAACTTGCAATTTTAGATGAAACAGATTCAGGTCTTGATATTGACGCTTTAAGATTAGTTTCTGAAGGAATTAATTTGGCTACTAAAAATGCAGGGTGTATTTTGATTACCCATTATCAAAGATTATTAGACTTAGTAAAACCAGACATTGTTCATATTATGATTGATGGAAGAATTGTGAAAACAGGCGGTGCTGATTTAGCAATAGATGTTGAAAACAAAGGTTATGATTGGTTGGAGGTTTAATTGTGAAAGAAGAGATTAAGCCAGAGGAAATAGTATCTGAATATAAATATGGTTTTAGTGATGCTGAAAAAGCAGTAACTAAGTTTGATAAGGGTTTGAGTGAAAAAGTTGTAAGGGATATTAGTGAGTTAAAAAATGAGCCGAAGTGGATGACAGATTTACGGGTTAAGGCTTATCATCATTTTTTGAAACGCCCTATGCCGAATTGGGGAAATAATGAGATGCTTAATGGGATTGATTTTGACTCAATTATTTATTTTTTAAAATCCAGCGGGAAAACCGAAAAAGATTGGGATGAAGTTCCTGAGGAAATAAAGAATACATTTGACAGATTGGGAATACCAGAAGCAGAACAAAAGTGGTTAGGTGGGGTTACTGCTCAATATGAATCAGAGGCTGTTTACCATTCAATTAGAGAAGATCTAGAATCTCAAGGTGTAATATTTTTGGATATGGATAGTGGATTAAAGGAACATGAAGAACTTGTAAAAAAATACTTTTGTTCCGTAGTTCCCTACACAGATAACAAATTTGCTGCATTAAATACAGCAGTCTGGTCTGGTGGATCATTTATTTATGTGCCAAAAGGAGTACATGTTGAGATGCCAGTTCAAGCCTATTTTAGGATAAATGCAAAAAATATGGGGCAATTTGAAAGAACATTAATTATCGCTGATGAGGGCTCTTCAATTAATTATGTTGAAGGTTGTACAGCACCAACATATTCCACAGAATCTTTACATTCAGCTGTTGTTGAGTTAATAGCTCATAAAGATGCAAAAATCAGGTATTCTACAGTTCAAAATTGGTCTAATAATGTGTATAATTTAGTTACAAAAAGGGGAGTTGCACATGAAAATTCAACGATAGAATGGATTGATGGTAATATTGGTTCTAAGTTAACAATGAAATATCCTGCTGTTGTGTTAAAGGGTAAAGGTTCACATGCTGAAATAATTTCTGTAGCTTATGCTAGTGAAGGCATGCATCAAGATGCAGGATCAAAAATACATCACCTTGCAAGTAATACAACAAGTAATATTTTGTCGAAATCGATTTCGAAAAATGGTGGACGTTCATCTTACAGAGGTTTAGTTCAAGTTTCTAAAATGGCAGATAATTGCAAGTCAAATGTAATTTGTGATGCTTTACTACTTGATGAGGATAGTCAATCGGACACATATCCTACAATGGAAGTTTCAAATCCTACTTTCGATATTCAACATGAGGCAAGTGTGGCAAAAGTTTCTGAAGATCAATTATTCTATCTAATGAGTAGAGGTCATTCAGAACAAGAAGCTATGGGTATGGTTGTAAATGGTTTCTTTGAACCATTTACTCGTGAATTGCCGATGGAATATGCTGTCGAATTAAATAGACTTTTAGAGATTGAAATGGAAGGATCAATTGGATGAGGTGTTTTTTTTGGATGTTGCAGGATTATACCTTGAACATAGTGAACCNAGTAATTCAGAGCANTTGTGGAGATACACTCCATGGAAAAAAATNCATCCACTTGGNGTNCATTCAAAAATACCACAAGATGTAATTTTTCCNAAAGCNAAATTAAGTTTTCTNGATGGAACAAAACCCGAAAATATTAGTTTAGAAAAATCACAATTAAANGAAGGGTTTAGTAAAAATGATCCTGAGCTTTCGGCATCATTCATTAGGGCCTTGTGCGATGGTAATTATTACAAAATTTCGATTCCTAAAAACATGGTCCTTGATCAACCATTATTCTTGGAATTGACAGTTTCAGGATATGTTTCAGCATTTCATTTGGTTATTGAAAATTTATCAAATAGTAAATTAGAACTAATTACATCCATACAAGGAGATGCTGAATGGTTTGGATTGCTGAGAGAAGGAAATTTAAATCATAATTCTAATTTTTCTGATTTGTTGGTTAATCAAATGAGTGTTGAATCATCACTATTACGTGCTGAAAATTTTACGTTAGATGATGATGCTGAAATGAATTCTGCAACATTGTCCTTGGGCGGGTTAAAATGTAAATCAGATATTCGTGCATTTATACAAGGGAAGGGTGTTAATTACACACAAAAAATAGCAATTCACGGCGTAGAGAAAAGAAGTGACGATGTTCATTTACGAATTATTCATGATTCTGGAAATAGTAATAGTCGAGTAACTGCACATACAATCTGTGATGATTCTAGCAAAAATACAACTACTGGTAAATTAATAATTAATGAAGGCGCACAAAATACAGATGCTGGACAAAAATTCCTTAATCTTTTATTATCAGAGGGAGCAAGGGCAAATTCAATTCCAGAGTTAGAGGTTTTAGCAAATGATGTTTTAGCATCACATGGTGCTTCTAGTGCACCAATTAATAATGATCAATTATTCTATCTTAGGAGTAGAGGATTAAATTTAGAAGAAGCCAAAGCATTGATTATTGAAGGTTTTTTAATGTCAGTTTTTGATGATTTTCCAAGTAAAAAGTTAATTGAATGGGCCCAAGCACGACTTTTAGTGCATTTGGAATGTAGGTTGGTTGCATAATATGAACTTAATTTCAGATATGAGTGAAGTAAGATCACAATTTCCAATTTTAGAACGAATTTTACCAAATGGAAAGAAATTAATTTATCTTGATAATGCAGCAACATCTCAAAAGCCTTATTTTGTAATTAATGCAATGAATGAATATTATTCAAAGTATAATTCTAATGTACACCGAGCAGTACATGCTTTGGCGGGTGAAGCCACAGAAGCCTTTGAGTTGGCACGTAAATCAGTTGCTAATTGGTTTGGTCTACCTTCTGGTGGAATGGTGCTTTTTACTAGTGGTACAACAGATGCGTTGAATTTATGTGCCTTAGGTTGGGCTAAAGTGAATTTAAGTTCTGGTGATGCTATAGTTTTAACAGAAATGGAACATCATTCAAATATAGTTCCTTGGCAAATGCTTGCAAAAGAGAAAAATTTAGAATTACGTTGGGTAGATGTTGATTCTGAAACATATCAATTAGATTTAGACGATTTTAAATCAAAAATTAATGGCGCAAAATTGGCTTGTATTATACATACATCAAATGTTTTAGGAACAAGAAACCCTGTGGAAAAGTTAGTAGAAATGGCACATGATTCAGGAGCTAAAATAATATTGGATTGTGCACAAGCAGCAGCACATGAAAAATTAGATATGAGCAAAATTAATGCTGATTTTCTAGCAGTAACGAGTCATAAAATGTGTGGTCCTACAGGTATTGGTGCATTATTAATCTCACCAGGTATTTTTGAACAAATGGAACCAATTCAAGGAGGCGGCGATATGATTACTGAAGTATTCAAAGAATATTCAAATTTTCAAGAAAATGAACATAAATTTGAGGCAGGAACTCCAAGGATTGCCGAAGCAATTGGCTGGTCTGCAGCAATTAATTGGATGCAGAAATTAGACATGAATGCAGCACACCAACACACACTTATGTTGGCTAAAAATGCAGCAGAAGGACTAAAGAAAATACCTGGAATCAAAGTATATGGAGATCATTCAAATGATGATGTTAGTGGAGTAGTTTCATTCTTACATGAATCTTTACATGCGGAGGACATTGCTCATATGCTTGATTCAATGGGTATTGCAGTAAGGACTGGGCACCATTGTGCTCAACCATTGATGAGGCGATTGGGAGTTACATCAACTAATAGAGCATCATTTTATTTTTACAATACTATAGAAGAATCAAATGCTTTTGTTGATGCTGTTAAATCAATTGTTGAACGATTTACATAGGTGATTTAATGAATAAATGGCCAAATAAAATACAAGAGATTATTGATGAATTTTCAGATGCATTAGATCAAATGGAAAGGTATGAAATGTTATTTGAGTATGCTGAAGAAATTGATGAATTAGATAAATCTGAGTGGACAAATAAAACACGTGTTGTTGGTTGCCAATCCGAAGCTCATGTTCTAATTGAGTTCGGAGAAAATGGATTTCATTTAAGGGGAAGTTCAGATTCACAAATCATTCAAGGATTAATGGCTATTACTGCAATTGCTTTAGAAGGTTTAACTCCTGAAGAAGTAACAGGTTTTTCTCCTAATTTTGTTTCAGAAATGAAAGTTTTAGAAACACTTACACCAAATAGGGCAAATGGTTTTCTAAATATGTTTATGAGAATTCAAGATGATGCAAGAGAAATGTTAGGGTGATTTTATGGTTGAAGAAGAAGAGATAAGGGAGGCATTACAAATGGTTGAAGACCCAGAGTTAGGAATTTCAATTCAAGAATTAGGATTAGTTTATGCAGTTAGGTTTGAAACTAAAGATGAAGGATTATTTTGTGAGATTGATTTGACTTTAACCTCACCTGGATGCCCCGTAGCTCCAGAGATTATGGCTGCCGCTCATAGAGCAATTTTATCGGTTGAAGGCGTTTCAGAAGCGCATGTAAATTTAGTTTGGACTCCAAGGTGGGATCCAAAAATTCATGCTTCAGAAGATGCAAGAATGGATATGGGCATTTGGTGATTATTTTTCTAACCAAGAATTAACTAAATCAGGTAAAATTTCTCCTGCTTTTCCTAAATGAATTTCATCAAAAGCAAAGGCATTTGCTGGAGATTCAAAATTTATTAGGATTGTTTTTGCACTACAAGAACGTGCAACATTAACTAAGTCAGCAGCAGGATATACATGTCCGGAACTTCCAATTACAATAAAAAAATCACATTGTTCAACAGCCTCATAAATTTCTTCTAAGTACATTGGCATTTCTCCAAACCATACAATATCAGGCCTTACACGATTGGGTTCAGCACAACATGTACAAAAAAGAAAATCATTGACCAAATCTTCTTCTTTCATTCTTTCTTCATGTTTTTGGCTGACTTCACAACGTAAGGTACGTAATGTTCCATGCATATGAATTACATTTGAACTCCCTCCTCTTTCATGTAAATCATCTACATTTTGAGTAATTAAAGTAAATTCATTAACACCTTCTTCAAGTTTAGCTAATGCATAATGGGCAGGATTAGGTTTTACTTCCATTAATTGTCTTCTTCTCGTTTGATAAAAATTCCAAACTAATTCCGGATTATTCATCCATGCGATAGGAGTTGCAACATCCTCTATACGGTGATTTTCCCATAACCCGTCATTATCTCTAAATGTTTTAATTCCAGACTCTGCAGAAATTCCCGCCCCAGTTAATATTACTACGGATGAATCAAACATACTAGACATTTTGTTTACTTCCGTGTAATTATTGTTAGCAAATCTCCATCCTTTAATCGATGTTCTAAACCAACTCTTTGCCAATCAAATTTTGCACTTGGTCCTTTAACTCTTGAATATCTGAATTTTCTTACGAAATCTCTGTGAAGTGTATTACAAATATCTTCAACTGTACTTGTATCCTTTACAATCAATGGTTCTACTAAATCTGCTTCTTGCCCTTGGGGTTTTAGATAAATGCTCATGAACCCTAAATTATCATAAATAAAATCCTTTAATTCTTCTATTCCATCGCCATTAAATGCAGAAATTCTCATTACAGGCCAACCATCAGGAAGTGCTTTTTCTGCTTTGATTAATTCATCTTCATTTGCCAAATCAATTTTATTTATTGCAATTACAGCTTTATTGTAAATTCTGTTTTGTGCTAATGTATCTACAATCATTTCAGCATTTACATCAACACGTAAGGTAACTAATGCAGAAACGATTCCAAAAGATCTGATGATATCTGAAATTTCATTTTCAGTTAGTTTAGTTTGTTCAACAGTAGATCTGACATCTATTCCTCCTCTTTCAGTTCTAGTGATAAATACTTGAGGTTTTTTCTGATTCAGTCTTATCGCTGACATGTCTAATTCTCTATGGAGGACATTAAAATGGGCTTGTTGGAATGGATCTACAACAAATAATACCATGTCTGAATTTCTAATAACTCCGAGTATTTCTTTTCCGCGTCCTTTTCCTTCTGCTGCGCCTTTGATTAAACCAGGTAAATCTAAAATCTGAATTTTTGCACCCCTATGAGTCATCAAACCGGGTATACAAGTTAGAGTTGTAAATGCGTAAGAACCAGTTTCTGATTTTACATCAGTAATTTTTGAAATTAGTGTAGATTTACCTACGGATGGGAAACCAACAAGTGCTACAGTAGCATCTCCTGATTTTTTTACTTCAAATCCCTTTTTAGGTCCACTTGCTTTTGAATGTTGTATGACTTTTTCTCTCTGGATTTTTAATTTAGCAATTTTTGCTTTTAACTTGCCAATGTGGTGTTCTGTGGCTTTATTTTTTTGAGTTTTATCAATTTCTGCCTGAATCTCTTTAATTTGGTCTTCAATAGTGGCCAATTGATACTCCCCCAGTTCTCTCCTGTTGCGTTTATTTATGAATTATAATGTTTAGAAAACAAAGATTAGTGCAATCTCCTAGCATTGAGTAGAGGGGCGGAGATTGAGCATTGAAATGACTGTACATTTGCTTGATACAGTTAGTTTTTCAAATGTATGTAATTTAAAATGGAATGAATTATATGAAAAAGCTCAAAATGGAAGTTTAAGATTGATGAGGCCTCCATTAGATTCAGAATTGCAGAGAAGGCATGACATTGATTCTGAAGTTGAGTTGTTGGATTGGATGGACTCTACAGGGATCATTGATAGTAATCAAGATTTTATTTCAACAATTTGTAACGGAATAAATAATGGTGAAATTGATTTTGAGGTTGGTTGTGATGGAATTTATAATTTAATTGAATTATGTTCAGCTGGTTATTGGGAAATTTGGGAAGCTAGATCTTATCTATATTTTGAAAAAATTCTTGGAATTAAAGTTGTAAATATTGAAGAACTATATGATCAAGAAATTTGGAGAGATCTAATTGAAAAAGTTACTGAAATTTCGCCTGAAGAATTTTCTGAAATTGTGGTAATGGATTGGATGAGAAGAAGAGAAGAATTGGGTGAAACTTTAGATGAAAAACAAGATCCTAGAATATTGCCCACTATGGCAAGTCATAGTAAACTTACATTGACATTACATCATTTACTTACAATTTTTAAGAAAAATCCTAATTTTGAACTAATCTTAGGTAGAGATCATTTGAAAAAATCTAAATGGGGGCATGGAGATTGGAATTTAGGTAAAATTCTTAAAAAAAACGAGAACTTCAAATGATGCACTTTTGTCGGCAATCATATGACTGATGCAGATTCACCCGCAGAGGAAGAAATTGAATTAGAAGAAACATCAGAAGAGGAAGTAGAAATAGAGTTAACAATCGAAGAAAAATATGCACTTTTAGAGGAAAAATTAGAGAAAGTTGAGGCTGAGGTGGGTTACCGTGATGCTGAAATTATTAATGTGAGAAAAAAGATGAGTGCAGAAAAATCGTCTTTGATACGTTATTCTGGTTATAATTTGTCAAAAAGAATACTTCGTGTCTTAGGTGATGTAGATCGAGCATTAGAAATGATGGATTCTGAAAATGAAACACCTGAAGCCGAAGGTTTACGTTTAATTCGTACGAAGTTATGGCAAGAATTGACTCAAGATGGAGTATCTCATATTGATGCACTTAATTCAAATTTTGATCCTAACTTGCATGAGGCAATTACAACAGTCCCCCCCTCTGAAGAATTCCCTAGTGGAAAAATTGTTGAAGTTTTAGAAGAAGGATATATGTATAAAGATAGATTATTAAAAGCCTCAAAAGTAGTGGTTTCTAGTTAATTATCCTACGTGTTCTACATTCGGACCAAGAAACGGTAGTCTGCTCAAGTGATCTTTTTCCATCAACCATTCTATGACCGCTTCAGGAATAGTTTCAAGCAGTATTTGTTTTACCGAATCTTTTTCTTTTACGGTGGAAAGCATTTTGCAAGTCTCTCTTACTCTCCAACCTTCATATTTTTCTCTTTTTTCTAATTGAAAAAACTTTGTTTTCCATTTTGATTTTTCATATAATTTTTGAGTTTCTTTATCACTCGTTAATAATAACCCGGATTTGCCATGATATCGGGTTGCATGCTCTACCCATCTTGGTGGGTCGTTAATATCTGGTATTGCGATTATTTCGATATTCCATTTTGGATGTACTTTCTTTTTCCAATTTTCTATCATCTCTTTACGCTCTTCCCAACTCCATGGATTTTCAGGAGTTTGAGGGCGATTTGCAGAACCTATTACAATTCGTAAATGAGAACTTTCTTTTTGTTCATATGCCCATTCAATTAATGCAACGTGTCCTCTATGAAATGGTTGGAATCTACCTAATACCAATGAACAAGGTTCAGGCTCATGTTTTGGAGCTTCTGGTATCATCTCTAGGTCTTTTTCATTTATCATTTGAAATAACTCTCCACATTTAAAGATGGCAATTTTAGTCCGAAATCAGAAAAACATGCAATCATTCTTTTACATCCTTCAATCATTTCATCATATGTTGTAGTGCCCATTGAACCAACTCTGAACATTTTCCCTTTCATATGATCTTGCCCTCCGATTACATGTGTTTTGTAGATTTCTGCCAGCCTAGTTCGCCATTTGTCATCAATTCCTTCAGGATAAACTATTGCAGTAGCAGTGGTTGATCTTTGTTTAGCATCGGCAAATAGAGCGAACCCGAGATCTGTAAAAAGTCTTTGAACGCCATTAGATAATTTTTCACATCTTATCCATCTGTTTTCCAAACCTTCTTCATTTAATTCTCTTAATGATGAAACCCATCCTATAGTTAGGTTTATTGCTGGAGTCCAAGGTGTTTGGTCGTCAGATGCTTTGTTTAAAGCAGATAAAAAATTAAGATAATATGTCGGCACCATATCTCCTTTTTCTTGTTTATTCTTTACAGCATGAGTAAATGAATCATTAATCGCAATTGCTGCGAGTCCGCTGGGGCCAGCAGTGCATTTTTGAGCACCAACAACAACGGCTTCAGCACCCCATTTGGAGGGGTGTACTGGTAATCCGCCAACGCTTGTAATCCCGTCAATAATTAATGCAACATTGTATTTCTTTGCTAAATCTCCAATCTCTGCAGCATTTTGTGTAATTCCCGTAGATGTTTCATTATGACAAAATGCCAAACCATCATAATTTCCGGATTTCAATTCATTTTCTAATTCGTTTAAATCAAATGATTTTCCCCAGCCAAATTTTAATTCTTTAGCATTAGAAAAAACGTTGGTGATTTTTGCTACTCTTTCCCCAAATTTACCGTTTGTTGGTACTAAGATCTGGTCATTTTTTGAAAATCTATTTGCAATCACCATTTCCATTGCAGCTGTTCCACTTCCACTGACAACAATTACAGAATATCCATCATCACCTCTAAATGATTCTTCACCTCTTTTGAAACTAGTTTTAGATAAATTAAATGCAACTCTAAGGAGTCCATTTAACTCCGCAATAATGTCTCGATATTCGTTTCCTCTAGCTGTTATGACCGGATGAGACATTGACTCCAGTGTTTTTTGTGACATTTTTACAGGTCCAGGAACTAAGAAACACTCGTCCTTAATTGTCATTGATGGACCACTCTCCAAAAAACCATCATTTGTTGATATTGGTTCTGGCATGATACCCACTGTTAACTGAGGGTTATTCAATAAAGCGTAAGAAGGCCTCATATGTAATCACTTAAGCGGCTTAAATGTGGTAATTCGAATAGGGTTGGCAATGTTGCAGGGCGCTCGTCATGAGCATGCACAAGCATTGTACAATGCAGCTATGGAATTAGAATTAGAAATTGAAGTAATACCTTTACGTTCAGAAGATGATATTTCTGGAAAAAAGATAGACGGGATTGTACTACCAGGTGGAGAATCTACCACTATGCGAAAAGCGTCCGCGACTCATGGCCTTTTGTCATCAATTTTTGATTACGTTGATAATGATCCTCAATTGCCTGTTTTAGGAACTTGTGCAGGTGCTATTTTACTTGCTAACCCTCAAATGGGACGTGACCCCTATGTTGAAGCAGACGTAAACCGTAATGCCTTTGGTAGTCAAAAAGAATCTTTCCAATCTGTTTTGAAATTAAATGGATTAGAAATCCCTCCCATCAAACATGACGGATTATCTAAAAAAAATATAGTTGAAGGCAATCATTTACCTTTGCTAGTTGAAGATTCTAATGAATTAAAAAAGGAACAAGAATTTCATGGGGTTTTTATTCGGGCTCCAAGATTTACAAACATCAATTCTAATGTGGAAAAAGTGGTATTTTATAATGATGAAGCCGTTGGATTAATTCAAGAAAATAAATTAGCTTTGTCTTTCCATCCGGAATTAACTAATGATTACCGGTTTCATCGTTGGTTATTATCAAAAGCAAGCGAGAGGAATTAATTGAGGTGATTATGATTACAATAAAATTACCTGTAATTAGTATGATACCACCTCCTGATATGGATGATACTCAAGGATGTATTCAATGTCAAGCAGGTTCAAAATTAGTTTTGTTTGTTACGGGAAAATGTCATTGGATGTGTGATTATTGCCCTTTATCAGAAAATAGAAGGGAAATTGACATAATGTATGCAAATGAAAGACCATGTCATGATTTTTCCGAAGTAATCGAAGAGGCTAAAGCAATGAATGCTACAGGGACAGGAATTACAGGAGGAGATCCTATGATGGCTCGAGAGAGATCAATTGAGGCCATTAAAAAATTGAAAAAAGAATTTGGGGTTGGTCATCATATACATTTGTATACAAGTATTCCTTTTAATCCTAAATTTGCTAAAGAATTGAAAGAAGCAGGGCTTGATGAAATAAGGTTTCATTTGTTAAAATTAGAATTAGAAAAATATGTTCCAACAATCGAAGCATGTGCTGATGCGGGTATTTTAACTGGAATAGAATTGCCTGCAGAACCAGATAAAGGTGAACTTTTAGAAGAATTATTGGATGAATTGAAAAAAACATCAATTGCATTTGTTAATTTAAACGAATTAGAAATTACTGTTGGAAATTATGAAAATATGGAGTTAAGGGGATTTAATATTAGTAATGAAATTACTGCTGGAGCAGAAGGTAGTGCGGAACTTGCATTAAAATTGAAAAATAAAGTAAATTCTGGAGATTATCAGTATCATCTTAAGTTTTGTACTTCTCAATACAAGGACGCAGGGCAATTAAGAGCAAGATTTTCTAGAAGAGCAAAAGCAAATTTACAACCGTGGGAAGAAATTTCTGATGATGATACAATTATATTTGGGGCTATATATTCAGGTAATGAAAATTACAAAATTCATATCGAGGAATTGATGAGTTTGTTTGAAATCGATTCAAGATGGGTTAATTGGAATTCAAAATACGAACGTATTGAATTGCCGATTTCTATTGTTGAAGAAATATGTAGTGAAATTGAATTCCCTTGTGCTCAAATTGAGATTCATCCAACACATGAACGATTAGAAGTTGGATTAATTTGGTTAAATGAATATAAAATTTAATACACGAATGAACCAGTAAAGTCATTATTATGTTTGCTTTCCGAAGGTTGAATTAAAATGCTAGGTGCCATTCAAAAGCGAACAGGAATGGACTTGAGAGTTTTTATTCAAAAACAAACATGGCAAGCTTTCTTAATCTCGATATTGTTATTTTCATTAATCGCTTATTCTGGATTAACTGTATTCGGTTTAACAACATCAAAATTCGGTGTAACTGATGATGCACAAATCGCACCTAATTTTGAGATGATTTCTTTAAACCGAACCGGAATCGAATCAAATTACACTAATGACACAGGTTGGTTTGAACTAGAAGAACATCGAGGAAAAGTAATCATTCTTGATTTTATGGCGCATGATTGCCTTGCATGTCATGGTGTCCAATATCATCTTGAAGAGAATATGCAATCTTGGTATGATTTAGATTCAGAATATGAATTGTTAATAGTTGCAATAGGTGCTTGGTACACTGAACCATTTGATTATTTGAATCAATCAGATGATAATTACCATGTTCCATATTATTTTACTGGCAAAGGCAGTGTTGAATCGGTGATTGTAAATGAAACAACTAATGAAAGGGGTGATTTAAGAGAGTACTATAATGCTTGGACAATTCCCGTAGTTTATGTCGTTGATCATGAAGGTTATTTGATTGCTAAAAACACAGGGACAGGACTTGATTGGGATGAATTTGATTCAGCTGTGGAGGCGGCATTAAATGGTGAAGCAGAAGAACTTAGGTTTGGGCTTTCTGAAGTAGATACTTCGGTTATTGGAATATTTACACTTGGATTATTTTTATCGATATTAGTGTATTTTTCACCATGTGCATTTCCAGTATTGCCTAGTTTTATCACATATTATATTTCATTAGGTTCTAGGGAAGAAGAATTAATTGAACAAGGCAAATTAAAAGGAAAAATGCCCAAAGCATGGGTGATAGGGCTATTATCTGGGCTTGGGATGTGGACTTTCTTTTTGTTAATCGGAATTATTGCAGTTCTTATGGGTGAAGCCTTTGAAAAATCAGGGATAATTTCACAAATTGCATTTGTCATAGCTGTTTTACTTGTTATTTTGGGTTTTTTTATGCTGACTGGTGGGACGGCACACATAATGGGGTGGGTTCAAAAATTAATTGATAAATGGAGCACAACTGAAAATGATGATACATTTACTCCTAGGAGGAATATGTATCTCTATGGGATTGGGTATGCAGCAGCATCTATTGATTGCACTGCAGCAGCAGTTTTACCTTTCATTATTTATCTTTCAACTCAGGGTGGTAATTCGGTTTCATTTGGGCTTTCAGGTTTGATGATTGGACTGTTATTGTTGATGATTTCAGTAACTGTGGTTGTTAGTATGGGAAGGCAAGTTATGATTGACTTCCTAAGAAGATCTACAGCGATGATAAAAATGGTTGGCTCTTGGATGATGATGTTTGCAGGTGTTGGATTGATTTTGTTAATGTCTAATCCGGGATTATTAGGTTAAGATTCTAATTTTTCAAAACACATTTTTTCATTATTTTCAATCTTTTTAATACATAGCATCATGACTTTTATTCCTAATGCTGCGAAGAGGACTCCTGTGATGACATCAAAAAAGTAATGTTGTTTTGTAGTAGTTGTACTTAATGAGATTAAAATTGCTAAAACCCAAATGAAAAACGGAAAGATTCTATTTTTGAAAAGTAAGGATTTATTCAGCATTTTTGGCATTTTTAATAATCCCTGATTCAAATTAAGCCATCTAATTAAAATCCATGATAAAAAAATAGAATGCATTACATGTAATGAAGGCCATGAATTAAATGGAGGATCTGCAAGATATAATATTTCATATAATGATGAAATAATGCCATTTCCTATTTCTAAACCCTCCCTTGTATCTACTTTAATTGGCATTAAAACAAATATGATGAAACTTAGTATGGATAATACTAATAATATTTGATACATGAAAATACATTCTAAAAGTCCTTTTTTATTAAGTGGAGCTGAAAGAGCAACTGCGATGAATAGGAGATAGTATGTAGCATAGATAAATATTGAATTTTTTATAAATGGTATTTTGTCATCAATCACTGTACTTGAATCAAATATTGAAAAATCTCTCCACTCAGCAAAATAGTTTGTTAGCGCATAAAAAGAAGTAATTATTGTTGATGAGATAATAAAGGCAATTATTGGCAGGAATATGGGATTAGTTCTAGATTGAAAATTCCAAATTGGTTTCCAAATAGACCACGGTTTAAAAAAAACCGTTTCCATGAATTTTTTATTCATTAATTCTCACGCATCCAATGCATCAATTAATTGGTGCGCTCTATCTACTAATTCAATTGGGTTCGAACCAAGAACATACAGGGTTGGCACCCATCCAAAATCACCTTCGTCAATTAATATGTGGGCATCTTTTGAGGATTTGTCGGGTACACTTTTTGGTGCTTTTGCTACACTTAAACCTAATTTCTTACAAGCAGAGTTGATTTTTTTAGAATATGCTTGAGGGAATGCAAGATTAAGTATTGATGTTGCATTAGAACCAAAATTTCTTGTTTTCATGAGTACTCCTGCCAAATGGATACTTGCTCCAAATTCGGGCATAGAGAGATATTTTATTTGATCGTTAATTATCCATAACCTTCCAGGGAATGCAGCAACATCTTCGATGTCTAGGGCCTCAGGTGTGCATGCAGCAACATTCATTCCAATTGCTGGTTGCCATTTTTCAATTTTAGGAATTACAAATCTTTGAGTAATCCATTCTAATCTTCTAAGTAATCCTGCCCTAGATTGCCCCCTGTCTAAATCAGTCCCAGTTAGGATTTTATCAAAACGAATATTTCTCCCATCATCAAATAGAAATTCGATAACATACCGTTGCTGTTTTAATTTCGCTTCGGGGCCTAAATTTGATAACAATTGTGTCATTTCTGTGGCCCATCCATCAACAACTGATTCATCAGCACTCCCTTTTAATTTGGGTAACGGCCTTCCTCTTTGCCTACTTATTGTACTTTGCGTCATTCCAATCATGGCTGAAATGTTTTGTTGACTCCAACCTTGTGCTTGTAATGACCTTGCAACTTGCATTTGTAACCTGTCTAGCCATTTTGTACCATCTTCTCCTAGCATATTTTAATCTAAACAAAAGGGGTTATTCAATGTGACGCAAATCTTATGCATTGCGCATACTATTTTCCAAGTTCTACAATTATCGGCTCTAACTCCTCAATAGAGGGGTCTATGTGTGCCCAAGAGAGTATAAACAACTCATCTCCAACCTGTGCATGTCTTGCAGCAGGACCATTTAATGCAATTATTCCACTTCCTGCTTCACCTTTAATTACATAAGTTTCAATTCTTGAACCATTATTAATATTAACAACTTGTACTTTCTCATTTTCACTTAATGCTGCTCTTTTCATTAAATTTTCATCAATTGTGATACTACCGACATAAAATAATTCTGTTTGAGTAACTTTAGCATATGCTATTTTTGATTTGAGTTTGGTTACTAACATCTTATACATGCCTGCGATTAATAGGTTGTATAAATTGAAATCGGTTTAGGTATTATTGAATACCGTCCGCGTTTAGAAGTTACTAATGGGTGATACATCAGACAAACTATTGCGTACAGCTTGTTATGAACAACATGTAGTGGCAGGTGCAAATTTAGTAAATTTTCATGGTTTTGAATTACCAATGTGGTATACCAGTATTAGAGAAGAACATATTGCAACTAGGACGACAGCCGGATTATTTGATGTATCTCATATGGGTTTTTTTTGCTTTAGTGGAAAAAATGTTTCCAAATGGTTAGAATCTCTTGCAACACAAAAAGTTTCTTCAATCACAGAGGGACGATGTGCATATACTCATTTTTTAGATGCCGAGGGTTCAATTATTGATGATATGATTTTTGCAGTTACTAACGATCAAGAAATTTCTGCTTTTAGGGAGGGATGGGAGAATACTGGAAGTGAAACAATATTGGGAGTTCCCAATGCAAGTATGATTGAAATTATGTGGGATTGGTTTCAAAATAATTTGCCTAAAGACGGTTCAATTACTTTGGAAAATTTATCAGAACAAACAAGTATTCTCGCACTCCAGGGTCCTAATGCCAAAAAATCATTAATCTCTACCTTGGGCATTGAAAATCATATTGGACGATTTAAATGCCAATCGATAAAAGAAAATGATTTGGGAATTTCTGGATGGATACAAGGTACAGGGTATACTGGGGAAAACGGATATGAAATTTTTATTCCAAATTCACAAGCAGAATTATTGTGGATTGAATTATTGAAAGATAATGATGATTCTGGTGTAGTCCCTGTAGGTTTGGGGGCTAGAGACACATTAAGATTGGAGAAAGGATATTTATTGTCAGGTCAGGACTTTTATTGGCCAGGATTGGGAGATTTAGAATCTCACAAAAACTTAGTTAGAAATACTTTGGAAACACAAGTACCATTTGGATTAGATTTAGATCATGATTTTGTTGGGAAACAGGCAATGCTTGAAAAGAAATCAAATGAGCGGCTTTGGGGGCTAAAATATGAGGGTAGAGGTCCATCTCCTAGATTAGGACATGTCGTTTACATGGATGATAGTCTAGATTCAACAATAATTGGGGTAATTACATCTGGTGCTCCAAGCCCCAGTCTAGAAAATAAAGGTATAGCGATGGGTTATTTTTCAGATGTTAAATCAGGGCAAATAGTATATGTGGCAGCTAGTAAAAGGAAATTAGTAGCAGCAAAAGTGATAGTGCCACCTTTTATTTAGAAATACAAATATTGATACTTCGTTTTGAAATGGACAGTACATGGACCAACTACCTAACTTGGGTAGAGAAGATGAAATGTTGAAGATAATGGGCTATAATGCAATAGAAGATTTATTTTCAGACATTCCCGAAAATGTTCGTTTTACTGGCCAATTACCTCTAAGAGGCCCGCAATCCGAGGAAGAAATATTACGGGATGCCAAAAGATTATTGGATTCTAATATTACTTCTAAAAATAAAATTAGTTTTTTAGGTGCAGGATTATATCGTAATTTTGTTCCTTCATTAGTTGGTCAATTAATTGGTCGTGGAGAATTTTTGACTGCTTACACTCCATATCAACCAGAAGTAAGTCAAGGAATGTTACAAGCAATGTGGGAATTTCAAACAATGATTAGTGAGTTAACTGGTTTGCCAATATCTAATGTTAGTGTGTATGATGGTTCTACTTCAGCAGCTGAAGCAATAACATGTGCTGTGAGAGTAAATAACAAAAAAGCAACTCAAAAAGATACAGTTTATGTTTCTGAATTAACGCCACCTCATAGATTATCTGTGATTGAGAATTATACAAGAGGTGGTGGAATAATACTCAAAAAATTAAAACATAAAGAGAACGGTTTAATTGATCTTGATGAGTTATCAAATGCTAATGGTTCCTGTGCAGTTTATGTTGAACAACCGAACCCTTTGGGAATTCTTGATGAGGGTATAACACAAATAAAACAAATTATTGGAGATACAACAGCATTAATCGTTGGAGTTCAACCAACATCATTAGGAGTTTTAGAAGCACCAGGAAATTATGGTGCAGACATTGTTGTAGGTGAAGGGCAACCTTTGGGTGTAGGAATTACAGCAGGAGGTCCCATTTATGGGATATTTGCTTGCTCAAAGACCTATTTGAGGCAGATGCCAGGTAGAATTGTTGGGAAAAGTGAAGATGATAGCGGCAGGACTGCATTTTGTTTGACATTATCTACAAGGGAACAACACATAAGGAGACATAGAGCAACTTCTAATCTATGTACAAATGAAACTTTAATTGCATTAATGGGTGCTATGCATATGTCTCTTTTAGGGCCAAAAGGAATTGAAACATTAGCACTTAGAAATTTTGCAGCAAGACAATTATTGGAAGATAGTTTGTCAGAGTTATCAGGTTTAGAATTTCCATATTCCGAATCAAATCATTATAATGAGTTTGTAATAAGATTCCCATTCAATGCTCAATTAGCATTAGATTGGTTAGATGAAAATGGAATTATCGGTGGTTTTGTGCTATCTAATTGGTATAGTGATTGTGAAAATGATTTATTAGTTTGTGCAACAGATCAAACAACAATTGAAGAAATAAAAACTTTCAAATCTAAATTAGCACAACTTTTGGAGGTTGAAAAATGAGTAATATTTTTGAATTTGAAGGAATAGTTGGGATGGGTTATTCCCAACCGGATTTACTTTTAGATCGTTCAGAAATTAATATACCTTCGAAATTAAAGCGTAAAAAATTACCGAGATTACCATTACTTTCGGAACCAGAAGTAGTCAGGCATTACACTTGGCTTTCAACTAGAAATTTTGGAATTGATACAGGTTTTTATCCCCTTGGTTCCTGCACAATGAAGCATAACCCTCGTGTTAATGAAGTAATTGCAGCAATGCCAGGAATTACTGAGTTACATCCTTTACAGAAAGAATCTCATCAACAGGGACTTTTTGCGATAATGTATGAAATGCAAGAAATGTTAGGTATTTGTGCTGGGATGGACTCAGTATCTCTTCAACCAGTTGCTGGTGCACAAGGAGAATTTACAGCAATTAGGTGTATCCAAGAATATCATAAATCAATTGGAGAATCACATAGAAATAAGGTAATAGTTCCAGATTCTGCTCATGGAACAAATCCAGCAAGTGCTGCGATGTGTGGCTATGAAATTATTGAAATACCCTCAGCGGAGGATGGGTTGTTAGATTTAGATGCTTTGAAAGCTGTTGTTGGAGATGATACAGCAGCAATGATGATTACTAATCCTAATACTCTAGGAATTTTTGAACATGAGATCTCAAAGGCAGCGGAAATAGTACATTCAGCAGGAGGGCAGATGTATTATGATGGGGCGAATTTTAATGCGATACTTGGTAAGACAACACCAGGATTAATGGGTTTTGATGCTGTTCACTATAATTTGCACAAAACATTCAGTCAACCTCATGGCGGAGGTGGGCCGGGTTCTGGACCAATTGGAGTAAAAGAACATCTTGCTAAATTTTTACCCTCTCCCATAATCACTCGTAGATCACGTAAAGAGTCTGACGATTTAGGAGTTAGCGGAGACTGGTGGTATCAGTTACACGAACCTGTAGAATCAATCGGTAAAGTTCAACAATGGATGGGGAATTCAGGAGCAGTTGTTAGATCTTGGGCATTTTACAGAAGGTATGGTTTCCAATTAGAAAAAATGAGTGAACATGCTGTTCTTAATGCTAATTACCTTCGATATAAAATAATGAATCCTTCTGATGAAATGTTGGCAAAAATACCAATTATGCCTGCAGACGGTTCTAAATCTAAATTTTGTAAGCATGAATTCACTCTCAGTGCTACTCCTTTGAAGGATGATTCGGGAATTACAGCAATGGATATTGCTAAAGGTCTTTTAGATAAAGGATATATGGCACCAACGGTTTATTTCCCTCTAGTAGTGCCTGAGTGTTTAATGATTGAGCCTACAGAAACAGAATCTAAGAAAACATTAGATACATTTGCCTCTAAATTTCATGAAGTTTTAACAGAAGATTATGATACNTTGCANAAAGCNCCTGTAACGACTCATGTTGGTAGNGTAGATGAAGTTAAAGCNGCTAGAAATTTGATTTTAAGATTTGAGTTCGAAGATTAATAAGTTATTTTTTTAAGAANCCTACTTTTCTCTTCAATCCTTTTTTCAGAAATCNAAATGCAGTCTTTCAATTGCTTAGAAACATCGATTTCATTATCATAATATATCGTTGCCCATGGTTTATTCTTGTCAATAAAATCAGTAATTTTTACATGTAATTCTACTCCAATGTTGTGATTTATTGATTGTTCTCGAAATGATCTCCCACCTCCATTGTCTAGGATGAATTGAGCAATGTTCATTGCATCAATTGAAGTAACATATCCTGATTTATCAGCAAATAATTGTGATTTATATTTACAGGAATTAATTAATATTTCAGGATTATTGCAAATATTCTCTGCAAAAGTTTCTTCAACCCCCTGAGCAATTATCATTTCTTTAAATTTCTTTAAAGCAGAACCATTTTTGAGATGAGTTTCGATTTTATTTTTTGCTTTATTTTCAGAAGTTTCTAATCCAGAACTTAACAATAATTCAGCACCTTGACATATTATTAATTCTATACAATCCTCAGGACCTTTTCCTTTTAATATGTTAATAGACTCAATAATTTCAAGAGCATTTCCCGACATAAAACCTAGAGGATTATCCATTTCTGTAAGTAATGCCGTTGTATTTATTCCCATTTGGGTTCCTGTTTCTACCATGCTTTTTGCTAATCTAGTTGCAGATTCAATATCTTTCATAAAAGCTGCCGAACCTACTTTGACGTCTAAAACAAGACTTGAGAGACCTTCAGCTGCTTTTTTTGAAATAATTGAAGCGGTAATTAATGGTAAAGATGCAACTGTAGATGTCAAATCTCTAATTGCATATAGGATTCTATCAGCAGGAATCATTTCTTCTGTTTGTGTTGTTATTACACAACCAACATTATTTACAATTTCAGTAATTTCTTTAGGTGTTAATTTGGTTTTGAAACCGTTTATAGATTCTAATTTATCAATGGTTCCACCTGTATGTTCAAGTCCTCTCCCTGCAATCATTGGAACTTTAAGACCAATAGCAGCAAGTGTGGGTGCTAAAGGGATACTGATTTTATCACCAACACCTCCCGTAGAATGTTTATCAACAATGAGTTGCTTATTTTTCCATCCAAATTTAATTCCAGAATCTCTCATTGCCTCTGTTAATTTGGTAGTTTCTTTAGTAGACATGCCATTGATGTATGTGGCCATGAGGAATGCGCCGATTTGTTCTGGTTGCATTTTGCCAGAGGATATAGATTTTATAAGAAATGTAATTTGGTCCTCATTTAATTCTTTTTTATCTCTTTTTAGGGCTATTAATTCTGGAATTCTCAATCTTTATCCCTCATGAATCTGCAAGACCAATTTCTACCAATCTTTGATGTAAATATTCTCCTGCTGTAATATTTTCAAATTTTTGTTCACCGCCCGTCATTTCAATAAATTTAGGTAATGGGGTCAAATCAATTTCGTTACGTGGATGAACAAACATTGGCATTGAAAAACGTCTTAGATTTGAATTGTCTGGATTGACAACTCTATGTGTGGTTGATTTAAACAGCCCATTTGTGATGTTTTGAATCATATCTCCAGTGTCTACT
Organism: Methanobacteriota archaeon; assembly: GCA_002692465.1. Taxonomy (GTDB): domain Archaea; phylum Thermoplasmatota; class Poseidoniia; order Poseidoniales; family Poseidoniaceae; genus MGIIa-I. The sequence continues at coordinate 31,854 of NZKH01000021.1, forward strand.
ACGATAAACTCAGGTCCAGTTTCGACTTTAAACCAACTTCCATCGTGGTCCATAACTTCTAACCCACCTTCGGTTGATGCACAGAGAAGTGTAATCAAATTGATATCTTCATGTTGCGATGATCTAACACTATTGGGATCTCTATTTTCTGGCAATGGAGGATAATGAATTACTCTAAGAATGGTATTTCCATCTTTTGCCATTGATGTTAACCAATTTTCATCCATTCCTAGATATATTGAACATGCTCTTAACAATTTGTTACTGCACTCTTCTAATTTAGAATATAATGTTTCTAGATTATTTTTTAATTCAGGTATTTCTTCTGGCCAAACATTGTGTAAAAAATTATCATACTCTGGATGGTCCTTTTCTAATGTTCTACCAACTTGATAAAATTCCTTTAGATCAGGAGCAGGGTTATCTTTTGAATGCTCTTTTCCAAATCTTGTATATCCTCTTTGGCAATGAATCTCATTTTTTTCATATTTTGATTTTATTTCATAATCATAATTAAAGAATTTTTCAGAATTATTATAGCATTGGGATAATAAATCAAGTTCTATTCCATGACCCATTAACGCAAAGAAGCCTATGTCTTCTAATGCATTTCCCATTTTTTTAACAAATTCTTCTTTATTATTTTCAAAATCACGAAGATCTAATTCGACTAATTCGCGGGACATTGACACCTGCTTTCCTTTTTATTTCAATAACTTGTCGTGTAAAAAAGGTCAACTATTTTCATTATACCATTCTTTTAGCTGTTCCATAGTCCATCCTTGGGCAATGTATGCTTCAACTACATCTCTTGTCCAACCAGGCAAATCAATTGACTCATCGTTTTCATCAAATTTTGGTTCGTCAGAAGCATCTAAAACAGGTGAAGAAAATACTGCTTTTCTATGTTCGTCCTCACTAGCAGTTGCGCCAGTCACAGCATCCAATATGGGAGATGCATAAATTGGAGTATCCTCATTATCGAAATCAGGGTTTTCAAGACCCAATGCAGCGTCATCGATTGCCTCATTTGTTAAATCTGCAAAAATTTCTTCTGTAGCATTCTTTCTATTCATGAAGAACATTACAATCGACCCTGCAAAAGCTATAGCGGCAAAACCCATTAATGCTAAGATTAGTAATGACAATCTGTCATCTGCAGCTGCTCCATTACCGAGTCTATTTTCTTCCTCTTCTTCTTCATTTGTTTTTTCTTGTGATGGTGTACAACCAGTGCTACCAACTATAGTTCCTGGAAGTGTTTCGGGACATTCATCAATAGAGTCTATGATTCCATCATTGTCCATATCACTACATCCGTTAGAATCAACATCAACACCTTCTGGAGTATCTAAACAAGAATCTTCAGAGTCTATGATTCCATCATTGTCAACGTCGTTTTCTGAGATGATTTCACATCCATTAGAATCAACAGTGGTGCCTATTGGTGTGTTTTCACAGAGATCCAAAATTTCTCCAGAATCATCGAAGTCGTTTACACCATCTCCGTCAGAATCAAGCGGACAACCGTCAATATTTACTGCGATATTTTCTTCAGTATTTTCACATAAATCATTAATATCTACAACACCATCATTATCACTATCGCTTGTTGTGTCAACATCGACATCTTCAAGATTCAAACCACATTCAGTTTCTATTCCATCATCAACTCCATTGTCATTTGCATCCGTTTCTTTCATTGCTGAACGTGCGCTAATGCCTTCTGTTTGTGCAAATGAGATTTCTAATAAATCAGGAATACAATCTCCATCAGTATCTGGAGAAAGAGGATCTCCAGCATAATTGTATTCTTCTAGATTATTTAATCCATCACCGTCAGGATCGTAAGAATGTTCTGTAATTGCTGTTCCAGGAATTATTGATGTTGTTCGATTTAATCCGAAACTTACTTCCCAGTGATCTGGTAATCCGTCACCATCTGTATCTGTCCAAAGGTCTAATCTGTCCCAATCAGAAGTCCAACTTTCAATATAATATTGTGCGAGTTCTGAACTGTTTACTAGCAAGCCATATTCTCTATTTTGTAATAATGAATTTGAGCCCCAATTCATTGAACCAATCAGAACACTCTCTGAATCAACTATCATCCCTTTGTTATGGAGTTTAAGGATTCTGTCTTCCCCTCCTGCAGACATCATAATTGCCGCGGTGTCATATCCATAGGTATGATTCCATACCTCATTTAGTAAATTAGTTGCTTGTTGTACTTCAGGTGATTCATCAGCATAATATTCGTTGATGATTAAACGAATTGATACACCTCTTTCAGCAGCCCTCTCTAATGCACCTACAACTAGGCTATCTCCCCAAGGATTGGATTCATCTGACCAACCATACCACCAATCTAAATCTAAATATTGTAAGGATAACAATATTGAAGATTCTGCATTGTCGATACTAGAAATTATTGCATTAGCACAATCATCAGGACAAGATAAGAGTTTGCCATCGAAATCACCTTCAAATTCAGGGACAGAATATAATGGTGGATCTAATGGTAAATTAGATGTTGGCAAACCTGACCATGAATCTGGCTTATCAAATTGGGGTTCGCCTGGATCATAAGCTTCAATATGGGGGTGATCGGTATTTTCATCCCAGGCCATTCTGCTAAGCAATTTTGAAGCAAGAGTAGAAGAATTAACAAAAATGCCCCACTCCCTATTTCCGTCGGAACCAAATAACACAATTTCTCCATTAGTTTCATATTGTTGCCTATTTGGAAAACTACTATCTTTGAAATTTCCACTACCTAACCAAATTTCTTGTTCATCTAGAACCACTGCTTTTGCATGATTGTAAGCGTATGGCTGAGGTGCTTGAGCACTTCCTGTTGTGAACCAAAGAACTTCAACACCTGCTTGATCTAATTCGTAAACAATACCTCTGGTAGTAGTTAAATCATAATTTGAGTACGGATATTTCTCAATTACCACGGTGGTTTCTACACCTCTGTTTACTGCATCAATTAGTGATTTAGCAAGTTTAAAACTTGTAAATTCATACATATGTACGTGAAGGCTTGATTTAGCACTTTCAATCCAATTTACCATCTGATACAAGCCATCACTTGGTCCAATCATTGGAGTAATTTTTGCATCTGTAAAAGTTTGATAATCAAAATCACAATGAGAGCTTCTTCCAAATTTGCTCCAACTAATTTCCCAATCTGAACTGGTATTTGAATCTGGTAAATATTCACAACCATTTCCTCTCACAAATACAATGGTATTTTCATTAGAAATTGAATTTGGTAAATTTATAGCAGAACCACTCCATCCCTCTACTGGTGGGCTTGAATCGGGTAATGCCACTGCATCAATGTAAGTTGAATTTGGATTTTCTAATGAAATCAATGAGTTTTGGTAAATACATGTTTTACCTGCGTCAGGGTCCTCGAGATTTTCCTTTCCAGTAGCAATATCCCACCAATAATATGCATCAATTCCTCCATGACTCTGTAAATAATTTTGAACATCAGATTCCCCAGTTCCAACCTTGATTGAATTTCCAGCGTTTATGGAAATGTCTGCAAAAATAAATTCGTCAAGGCTATTTGATCCAATACTTTCTCCATTGTAACTTAATTTCCATCCATGTAATGTAGATGATGATTCACCTAAATTTTTAATTTCTACATACGTGTGACATGTATTAGAATTAAGGTTTCCATTAGCAAAAATCTTAGTTAATACGAATTTTGCATCATCATCATAATCAGGTGGAGGTTCTATGTTAGGTAATCCTGGCGTTGGCATAAACGAAATCCATGGATCTGCAACAGTTCCATTAATGTCTTCGATAAGTCCTAAACCCATTGATGATGTGTTCCAATGAATTGCTTGAACAACAGATTCATCAGGACTAATTAGCCATAAAACTTCATAGAAATTTTGAATTATGAAATCTGAAACATTGCCCAAAATAAGATATTTTCCGGAATCTAAATGACCAGTTTCAGAATTTCCACCAGCCACGATATGTTCATCAACATTAATTGTTTTCCACGTCCCATTTCTTATTTTCCATCCTGAGAGATCAATTGAATCTTCTCCTTCATTGAATAGTTCAATCCATTCTCCATTAGGATAAGTATTTCCATTTGAAGAATCAGGATATGCTAGAACTTCACTGATTGAAAAATTACTTGTGCCATTTACAGAATCTTGTAAATTTACAGGATTCTCCCATCCTGGCGTCATATATGGAGGCCTAACCCAAAAATTATTCAGCGTAGATTGTGATGGTGCAACCAAACTTATTCCCGAGGGTGCACTAAACCATTCAGCAGTATGTGCTACTGACCCATTTGGTCGTTTTATACTAAGTTCATCAGCATTGTTTCTTAATACAAAATTATCTGTAGTATCCAAACCAAGTAGTAAATATTCATTTGGCTCAAGAATCCAATCATCTTCATTATTTGCATCAAAATCTACAGCAAAATCAAGTAAGTTGTTGGTGTAATCGCCACTATCAAGTGCCATTCCCCAATCTGATAAATTAACTCCAGTGCTACCATTATTGTATAGTTCAATCCATTCTCCATTGGGCCAATCTCTAGAATCATTTCCCATTGGGTTTGGAATAACTTCGTTGACACAGATGTCCACACACATTACAGTTTCAGGAACACTTGCATTTCCATTACTTGCACCTGGAGTTAATTGATTTGACTCAATCCAATCTGCTAATGGATCCGCAGGATTTTCAATTAATGAGACACCTTCAGAAACATAATAACTCCAAGTTGCTTCATGGACAGAAGTTCCACTATCATCAATTAATGCTGCTGAACGAGTATATGTTGCTCCATCATTTGACAAACAAAATCCACAACCAGCCCCATCACCATTTCTTGCAACAATCATATATCCGCCAGCAGGAATATTCATGTCAGAAGCTCCTTGAGGGTAAACAACCCTTGAAGTGTCTAAATCCATATCTCGATTCATATTGTCTCTTAATTTCCAACCCGTTAAATCTACAGTATTCGGCCCGCTATTGTAAAGTTCTACCCATTCTGCACTAGCCCAATTTAAAGTACTAACGGCTCCTGTTTCGCTACCACCCTCAGCATTAACTAATAATTCACTTAAACAGACGTCTGAAGCACATGCTGTAGATCTTGCTTCAACTAGTTGAGGTTCTTTTTCAACAACATCATCTAAGACTTGAGTCGAAATAGAATTGCCAAACATCAACAAACAAATCATTAAAGGGATAATTATTCTTATATTCTTCATCATTTTTTTCACCATATTTTTTTATTTATATAAATCCGAAAGGATCACCGTATTTTTGCATGAATGTGTAAATCATAATTGGCACGATTATTATTCCCATACCATGGCTTCTTCTTATTCCTATCCTTGGTGGCATTAATCCCATAACCGTGCCTACTATCAAAACTCCTATGCCTATCCAACCCGTAGAAAACCATACAAGAAGAGTAACAAAAATAATTACGGCCATCAGCATTGTTTGTAGTGGGATCATTTCATGTAATTTTAGAACTCCTTTTCCAACTTTAGTCATTATTGGTATAGAGATTAACCCTGCTGCCACAGTTACTGCAAGTAAACGTACAAAATCAGAAGAAGGTTCTAATTCAGCCCATTTATCAATTGGATACATTTGTTTTAATGCTAAAGTTGCACCACTTCTCGAACGACCAATAACGTATAGGAATCCCAAAACACTAACTGTCACAGCCGTATTTACTGCAGATAATATTGCAATAATTTCCATATCTCTATCTTTGTATACATCGTCTATTGGTATTTCTTCACTATCTGCAGCAGCCATTGCTTTTGCCATTAAATCATCATCACTTATTTCAGGCATAGTCATATTTTCAAAATCCATGCCCCACCCTTCTTCTCCTTTAACCCAAGCCGCGACATTTCTTCCACTCATCACCATTACAGTTGCTTGTGCAGCAGTCATTCCGGGTAAAACAGCCATAACTGTCCCTGCTACACTAGATAGAAAACAAGGAATCATTAAAGGACCTGAAGGAGGTAATTCCCAATCGTCTTTTTGAGGAGGTAATTCTTGGGTTGTTGAATATATGTCAATTAAATTTGCAATTCCAAAAAGTCCTGCAAGGGAGGGGAGTAAAAGACTCGCATTTGGCATACCTACAGGACTTGTTGCAGGCAATGAGAATACAGCAAAGCCATAAAAACCACACAATAAAAAATATGCGGTTGCAACTATAAATCCGGTAACCCTTGATCCTTCTCCAAGTGTTCCACCTGTTATATTTTGAATCCATAAAGGCCATGGCAATCTTGTAGTTTCAGTAATGAGTAAGAAAAATGAAATTGTCAATAATATCCATGGCAATGCATCTCTCATTTCATCATACAAATTTAATTCAGGACCAAAAGCAAGTCTAACTCCAATTAAAAGTGGTAGTGTGAGTAGAAGCCCTAACTGACTACCTCTGGCCGAATAAGCAACACCTTTTGTGGCTTCACCAGCCAACAACATTCTATGTCCTGGCAATAATGAGAGGGCTTGATCTGCGTCAGGAGCACCAATTAATGCTGAGGGGATATAATTCAAAAATGTATGAACAACCCCACAAGCAACAATTATTGATGCAACAGCAAATAAGGGAATTCCTAAAGCTAAAAAAGATGGAGTCAATGAAAGTAAAATCAATGCTACATTATTTACGTGAAAGCCAGGAATTAATCCAGTCATAGAACCTAAGCCAATACCAAAAAACATCGAGCCGAGTAACCAAGCCAAAGATAACCAATAATCCATTTTTTCACCCTATTCTTCTTCAGTAGAAATGTTTTGTTTTTTGTTTAAATTAATGTAATTTACACTAGTAATTAGTATGATACTAATTATTAAAAATACGATTGTCCAAATTAAAATATTTGCTAAATCTATGCCTTCTGGCTCAGTGCTTGATAATTCTGTAGTGTCATTTTCGACCACATTATCATTATTTGTAACGTTTTCATTTTCATTAATTTGGGGTGAAATATTTGATTCTGAAACTATTGCTAATGGGTTTGTACCATCAGAAATTTCCTGCCCATCTATAATGCCATCACCGTCAGAATCAGGATTTGTTGGGTCGGTACCATATTCTAATTCATCTTCATAACTTAATAAATCTTGATCTAAATCTGGTGTTGTGCTGTCTAAGCACATTTGTATTGCTCCATCTTCAGCAGCATTTTTTTGGAATAATCGTCCAATAAATGTATGTGTGTCTGTTGAACGACTTTCACCTTCATCAATAATTTCAGACACATCATAACTGGAATCCAAATTAACACATAATCGTTTATCAGAGCCTGCTTGTTCAATGAACGAGCCATTTTCAGTGATGTTTAAATGGCCTGAGATGTATACTCTAGAGCCACCTAATGCATCCCAAAACCATGCTGTGGGTCCATCAAACCAACTTAACTCCGCTGGCAGCGGAATTGCATAAACAGGAGTTCCATTCACAGTCCAATAATCCAAAGGCTCCAATGTATCAACTTCAAGAACCATAGAAGTTGATGACACATCCCAAACTACTTTTCCACTTGCTCTGACCCTTAACCCTTCTTCGAGATATTTTTCTCTAGAACCACTAAGATGAATGTTTAATTCGGTATTTCTTGTATCCCATGTTGGTCCGTCTCCAATTGATCCTTCATCATATGTTGGACTTATTGTAGTGGTAAGCCACCCCTCAACAGTTACAGTTTCATTACTCCCTAACCATTCATGAGGATTATTTACGATTTCACTAAGCGTTTTTGAAGTTACAAGTGTGACAGAACCAGCATCGACTCCCATCATTAGACAAGTGTAAGATTTATCTTCTGGCCAAACATAACGACCAATCCATGAATCTGTGATATTTATGATTGACTCTGCATTATTTTGAAGATGAAAATTACTTGGTGAGGCACAAATTTTAGATCCTTCATTTGGCCCTTCAATCCACCACTCTCCATTTTCATCTTGAATCATTTTCCCATAAATAGAAACTAAATTATTAACTTCATATTGCCAACTAGACGGGTTGTTCCAATCTAGTGTTCCTATTACGCTTTTGTACGAATTATCAACTTCAATAGCAGCTCCTTGCACATACATTATCCATTTGAGGTCTCTCTCACTAAATACCATCATTCCTGTAACATTAACTTTTGAACCCGCTTCTATCCATTTATTTGTGGATCCGTATCCTGAAATGCCAAGAAAATAGTTACTTCCAGAATATTCGGGATGGTCTCTTAAATCAAATCTTGGATATCTATCGTCTGGGTTTAATGTCTTTGAAATATGCCCACTTATTGTTATCATTTTTCCTGTATAGTTTTCAGGATTTAGAGATAATTCTGTAAAATGAGTGCCTAGGAATTCAGCATCTGCAACATCTTCAGCATTCCATGTGACCGACCCAGTTCCTACAGCATAGACAACTTTTTTCCCAGCAGTTGTAATTGTGTAGTCTCCTCTAGCCTCAATAATTGAACCAACGGGAGGCAATGTTTGGGTATTACTCCACTCGATCCTTACAACACCAGTATCATCTTGAATAACAATGTTAGTTTTATCAGAGCCATCACCCCAAGGATCTTCTACCCAAGAAATCAACGTTCCTCTAACTTTAACTACAGAATTTACATGCTCGTATAAATCTTCAACGGGAACAACTTCAGGTTCTCTAACTACAGCGTACCAATTCATTGTTGCCACAAGTAAGACACAAAAGAAAAACATGGACCACAGTTTGGTCATGTCCCTCGCATAGGTTATACTATGTTATGCATTACTGCTGAAATAATTTTCAAAAAAAACAAAACCACCAGTCTTTTTCATTATTTTCAAGGGTAAATAACATATTCTCAATTGAACGAGGAGAGGTTAGAGGGCCCGTAGCTTAGTCCGGTTAGAGCGCTTGGCTCATAACCAAGTGGCCGCTGGTTCAAATCCGGCCGGGCCCATCATTATTTTATGGAATTGAAAGGTTAAAACCATGAATAGGCTTTGATTAGGGTTGTTGTATCGGGAGTAGTTATACGTGGATGAACAAGTAATGATTGTAATATCTTTTTTATTCTTCATGTGCCTTTTTGCAGGTGTTGGAATGGCTTCAATTTTTGTAAAAAAGGATACAACTGATGATTATTTAGTTGCTGGAAGAGGGATGCATCCCGCTCTTGCTGCACTTTCTGCAGTTAGTACGTGGAATTCGGGTTACATGTTTATTGGATTCATTGGATTTACTTTCATGACTGGATACAATGTTTTGTGGTTAGGTTTAGTTTCAACAATTGGACAAATTTTTGCTTGGGCTTGGTTATACAAATTTATTCAAAAAGAAGGTCAAGAGAGAGGAGTGCGTTCTCTTTCTTCATTGGTTGCTGAAAAAGCAGGTGCGCCTGAAGCAAAATTAGCGGCGATTCTTTCAGTTTTATTTTTGTGTATTTATGCTGCCGCCCAGTTAACCTCTGGAGGTAAAGCATTATTGGTCATGATGGGTTGGTCAGAAGTTACTGGGATATTAATTGGATTTGTTTTGGTAGTCGCTTATTGTTATGCTGGAGGGATTAGAGCATCGATATGGACGGACGCGATACAATCATGCGTGATGATAGTCGGTTCAGTAATTCTTTGTTGGATTGCTTTAGATCATGTTGGTGGATTTAGTGGATTAAATTCTGGTCTTGAGGCCCAAAGTCCTACACTGACAAGTATTTGGCCACCAGATTTAAAATTTGGAATTTCATTATGGGCATTTGCATTCTTTTTAGGAGGTCTTGGTGTTGCTGGACAACCACAAGTCGTTTCTCGAGTTATGACTTTAGGTACTGACAAGGATCGTAAGCAAGCGATGATTTGGTTCTTCGTTTGGCAAACACCATTTATCGTATTAATGCTGATTATCGGCTTAGCATGTCGTGTTTTGTTTAATGAAGATGGATTTGATGCTGAATTAGGTCTTCCAACAATGGCTATGGAAACCATGCCAGCTATCGGCGTAGGGATGATTCTTGCCTCTATTTTTGCGGCTACTATGTCAACTGCAGATAGTCAAGTTCTTGCTTGTACGGCTGCAATAACAGATGACATCAAACCAGAATGGAGAGAAGACCACATGACAACAAAAAAGGTTACAATCGTTGTAGCCATTGTTGCAACAGCGATTTCAATTGCAGGACTTTATGTTCCTGGTGGTGATTCTGTCTTCGCTCTAGTTGTACTTGCTGTTTACGGACTTGGGGGGATTTTTATTCCACTACTTACAATCCGTTGGATGGGATACAAACCAGATTCAACCCATTCAATTACAATGATGGTTGCAGCATTTGTTGGAGTTATTGGTTGGACTATGATACCTCCATTATTAGGCTTCGACCCCGTTAATGGTGCTGATGGAATATTTCCTTCCGTACCAGGAATGGGTGCTGCATTTCTAGCACATTTCTTAATGTGTACTTTCCGTGAAGAGTCTGATTCTAAATTTTTAGCAAATATTGAAATTCCAAAACCTATGTTAAATCAAGGACTTGTGGCCCTCGTAGTCATCTTTTTAATTTCTGAAGTGGCTTATTTGACAGTTTCTCCTGATTCATCAGAGAGTGAAATGGGCGGCGTTGGAAATTACACTGCACTAATAAATGAAAGCAGAATTACTGTTATTTCAGATGAAATATATGTTAACGATGGAGATGAACTGGAAATTTTCTACACATGGGAGGATCTCGATATCGCTGAAGGATTCCAACCTATTGCAATTGACTTGGTATGGATCTATGATGAGACTGATGAGGCAACTGACCCGAACGGGCCTATCGAGCAAGCATCATGTTTGGCGAATCCCGGTGAAAATGTACCCGATACGACAACAGGGACATTTATTCACGGTGATTACTCTGATTCAGTAATAGAAGAAGATGGTCCAGTATTTTTAGGCGTGGGTTTGGTTAGTCAGGAGTTTAATGCTGGATTGGGTTGGTTGGTTAAAGAAACTGGTTTACTTTTTGGTGATGATTGGGATAATGATACAAAAGCTTGGAATTTTACCGATATATCTGAGAAGAATATACACGAAAACCTCTCTGCGAATGGTGAGCATCCAGGTGACTACTCAATGTCGATTCGCGTGGATGCAGAGACCGGTGGTAATTCTGGGTGCCCACACAGTGATGAAGGAGAGGAAATCGAATACCGGGTTCAAGTACGGTTTATGAAGTTCGAAATTTTGCCTACAGAAGAGGTTTTTCCATCCGCTAATTCATCTACGTAGAGATGATTAAATATCAGGCTGTTCTATATGATGAGTGTAATGATAAAGTGATTGAGCTAATGAGTACTATCTGTTTAATTTTGCTATAATATTGCCCTTTGCCAAGTAAGGGTTAAGAGTGTGTTAGTATTGGGGATAACTAGTGAATGCAATGCGACTCGTTAGATTAACTATATTTTTACTTGGTCTTTATGCACTAAGTGTCTTATCTGTGGCTGTCCCAGCAGCGGCTCAATCGCCTAATCCAGATATTGACATTCAATGTTCTCCGTCAAATATACCAATTGATGTATATCCAGGTTCAACCCGTGTAGGAATCACATACTGTACCGCTACAAATCCTACAGGATACTCAGAAACAGTTAGAATCACAATTACCAGTGGTGGATTAGCATTTGCAGGACCTGGTTCAGTAACAGTTGGTGCAACATCTTCAATTACATTCGAAGTCACTGTAAGAGGAGATCTTAGGATGCCAGAAACAACACGTGTAGTTTCAATTGCAGGAACCGTTGAAACATTTAATGGAGCACCTAATCCAAACCCCGTGCAAAAAACAGCTAACGTAATGGTTGTTGTTAAACAATTTAGTAGATTACAAGTTGAGGCATCAGAACCATTCAAACAGTTAAGACCTAAGGTAGATTATTACTTTGAATTCAAAGTATACAACCAAGGAAATGCATTAGATAAATTCAACATCGAAGTTGCAAATAGAGACGAGCTCGAAGAAGCAGGTTTCCAGATATCATTACCATTGATATCTACAGAGATAGATGCACAGGCCCCAGCACAGAAAGTGAATGTGCTAACTAGAACACCTAAGATTCAAGGTTGGACAGATAATTATTACCAATTGCAATTTAAAGCAACAAGCGATTTCTCAGTGAGAACAGAAGGAATACCGAATTATCAAGTTCAAATGGTAACTGTTTATGTTAGAGGAGTTTACCTTCCAGGATTCGAAATAATACCAACATTGTCTATGCTAGCATTTGCAGCAGCTATTGCTTATAGAAGAATGGATGATGAAGAAATTGAATTAATAGAAGAAGTCTAATATTTGGGTTAATCCCACACTATTGACAATTCATTTGATAAACCTTTAGCGCTAGAGAGTGATTAGAGAGGGTAATACACATGAGTGGATTATTAGATAAGGCAAAAGAAGCAGAAGCATCGAAGAATGTGGCGGCTGAAGTAGCAACTGTAGCATCTGAAACTTCAGATGTAGTGGTGAGTTCAAGCGCTGAAGCCTCAACTTCAGTTTTTGATAGCATGTTGGCCGAAGGTATGGGAATGAAAATAGGTGCAGCAGTAGTTAGTTTACTAGTGCTTTTTGTTGGGTATCAAGTAGCAATGGGTTTTAGTTTTGGAACAGGTTCTATGACAATTGTTGAGCATTCTATTGATGAAGACAATAATAATTTAAAAATTCAAATTAGATTTGGAAATCCAATGTTTTCAAGTGCATCAAAAGATCCAGTGCAAATTAGTGTTAGTTATGGTGACGATGAAGTGCACACTACAACGGAAACGCCGTCTAGTAATTTACTAAATGTAGAAATACCCTTTTCTGCATTTTATCAAGGTAATTCAAGAGCAACTGGTTCTTCAGGCTCAGATACATTATACAAGATAAATGCTGTTCAAGGGGATTTAGTTGCAAATGAATACAAAATAGAACCAGCTAGTGTGATGGACAGAACAATCACTAATGGTGATGCGGAATTAATTGTTATGAGTACTAACAGCAATACTGAGTGTAATGGGGTATGTCACGATGGTGTTTCAATGAGAGTTTCTATGGGTGTTCAAGATGCAGTAAATAGTGATTTAATTTCTCACATTGATTCTGATTATACAATTAATGCAAAAATTGTCTATGAAGGATCTCAAGTAGTATATACATACCCTCAAATTACAGTTAATGGGTATTTAGCACAATGGTCTACATCAGGTGCAAATCTCATGTCTGGTGCAGGTTCTGTTGAAGATAGCTGGCTACAATTGAGTGGTTCAAATTCTGGAAATTTTGGAATTGAATATATTGATAGAGATGATTTTTATCAAGATGATGGTTGTTACAAATTAGTATTTACTTTAGATTTGGCATCAACTTTTGATGTTAATAATTTAGGAACTCAAGAATTTGAGTCCCAAGGCTATGAGTACTTTTGGGAATATAATGAAAACAGAGATACCACAGGTGAAAATGGAGGAGATCCATATAAGCCTACAGAAGAGTGTTAGTGAACAAGAATAGTTGTTTGAATGCCATCCTATTCTATAGTCGCTAGCGATGTGAAGGGCGCACTGAGAACCCATTTAGATGGCTAAATATGTACATGGGTTCAATCTTAAACCCTCTAGTATGTTTACATATTTTTTGCTACGCTTCAGAAACCGACTACAGCCCCCCAGAATATCATCAGAATCAAATAGAGTCCTAGCACACTCGGAATCGCATAGAGAGTTCCCATGTTTCTATCTTTTACAAAATAGAAATACAAAACAGGTCCGATACTAATGAGCATCGAAAAAAGCATAGTGACCCAATCTATACCATCCCAACTCAGTGGATTAGCAATCATGATTAGTATGAAAGCAATACATACAGAGGGTACAAGAGCCAAAAAATAAGATTTCTTAAATTCATTTTGATTCTGACTCAAGTAAAGTAGTGTAAAACGTAAATAAATTACAAACGAAATAAGAAGGGATATGCCATAGAAAATCTCTACCGAATCGTCGTTCGCCGATTCGATATTGAGGCACCAAAAAAGAAAGACGAAAATTGTAGTCAGTACTGGGATCTTTGATTGTGGATCATAATCCTTGTGATTCGTCCGAAATGAGTCATGTTGGTTTGACACATTAATGCCGTATTGATTCGTGCAAATAAATACTCACCCGGCATTATTAGGAAGTCTCACTCGAAGGTATACACAAGGGCTCCCCTTGAATGCATATATGCCTACAAAGGTACCCATGAAGGCATATACGAATACTAGGGGGCCCTCTGATTTTCAATGATGAAATAAGTCTAAACTTTCTCCCAAAGTCATGTGCGATGGGTTAGAGATTGTGAAATCACCATGGCCTGAAGTAAATAACTAAATGATATTTCTTGAAGAGGAATGAATACTAAACAATAGAGTGATTACAATGATTGACTCATCAAGTAAAGAATCACCTCAAACTGCTTTGGAAGAGCGAAAAATGATTCTCTCTATTATGCGTAAGAAAGGATTTAAATTGAGTGAAGATGGTTCGAGTTGGGTGCCACTCGAAGAAGCTGAAAACAACACCAATCGGATTGATTTACCGGACGAAGAGAATGAAAGCAGTACCTTCGCCACAATGGCACCAATGTTGATCGTTTTTGCTTTCATTTCATTGGTTGCGGGATACGATACAAGTCAAGTTGAAGGTCCCTTTGCCTGCTGTTGTTTGTTTCTTGCACTCGGATGCATAGGAATGTTAGCCAATAGCGAAGGTAGGGTTGGAGCAACCATCCTTAAGATCATGGTTATACTCTTCATCTTCGGCATCTGTGCTCATGCAATTCTCGATTCCATGCTGAGTGGAGGATTCGGAGGAATGGGCATGGGAGGTTTGTCAGGTTGGGGTGGGCCATGAAGGGCATCTTTAGCATACAAATTGA
>NZKH01000022.1 GCA_002692465.1 Methanobacteriota archaeon
ATTTCCGAATTAACATAACCCAAAGGTGCAGCATCACAATCATAAATTACAGTAGAATGAACACCGAAAGTACGTTGCACAGTAAATGAAATCGTAGCCCTCAAGGTCAAATCACTAGCACTGGTCACCTCCAGTGTTATTTTTCCAAGATCTGGAGCATTTCGATCAATCGGAGGATATACTTCAATTAATATTGTCTCTACTGCATTAGAATTTACATCCCCTGAAGGAAAAGAGCCTTGCTCTTTCACAATTGCTTCGCCTGTAGTATTATCTACAAATGCAGCATCCCATTGGTCTGGAATATCTAAAAACTTCATCCTAAAACTATCTACATCAAAGCCTGTATTTCTCACATCAAGATAAAATTCCCCAATTCCATCGAAATTTACAAAACTAGAAAAATCTTCATCAAAATCACCAGATAAATCAACAGAGTCTGCAATCTGAATTTGGTGTTCTGCATCTTCAAAAAGAGACAATCGGGGGTCAGAATAAACATCTATTTCTTCAACAGATAGTAAAAGTTGTGAAACATCTGTTACTTGTGAATTATTAACTTTGGGCACTGCTATTACATTAATATTTGAAGGTGTAGAGGACATATCTTCATCTGGTGCTTTAATCAATAATGTTGGCTTAATCTGAGTCCCTCCATAATCAAGTTGATAACCACCAACGGGTTGATCGAATTCTACTTGCCAATCTGAAGACAAAGGAGGTTGAAGTGATAATTCAACAGACATCTCATTATTAGAATAACCAATGTGTGTTAAAGAAAATTCTAACCTACTTGTTTGCCCTGGTGCAACTAGTAATGTCTCTCCTTGATCTTCTGCCAATTCAAAATCAATTCCATAAGTGTGTGAAATAATAGGTTCATGGCTAAATATCACTGGTTGATCGTGTTGGAGGTCTTTTACTCTTAGTTCAAGTGGATAGGTTCCTGCTTTTAGGCCCCCCTTTTCGTAACTATAAACAACATTCCCTACAAGGCCACCATTATCTAATTTCAAATCGTTATTTGAAAATATATATGAATATTCTTCAACACCTTCAATTCCATCTGCATCATCAATAAATAATTCAATTTCAGAAATGTCTTCTCTACCAAATGCACTTCTTATATCTACTGAAATCTGAATGTTTCTATCCTCGTCTGAATCATGAGGATACCAATCTAATGTTTCTACATCATTCCATCCAGCACCTTCCTTGTGCACCTTCAAAGAACTTCCTGAAAGTGTGTTTGTCCTAACACTTAGATATGTTTCTTGATTGTCAGTTTCGATATTACCAAAAAATATTTTCACATCACAATTTGAATCAAAAAAGCCACCTGAATCACAATTGCTTTGTGATACAATCTCCAACTCAACTTTCAAATAACTATCCGATTCCACTAAGAAGGTATTTATTCCTTCGAATACAATTTGCTCATCATCTGGATCGTCGCATTGATTAGTAGGGGAACCACAGGGATCGTCCAAATCTTCTGAAACTGTTTTAATGATTGTATTACCACTCATTAATCTTACATCCATTACTGCAGTAGCTTCACTAGGTCCAGAAAATTGGTAAAATACATTGAATATTATTTCATTAGATGCTCCACTAATATTGATATCTGAAAGTAAGTAAGGCGTCAAAAACTCACCTGTAGATTCCATGATACTAATTTCTGATTCGCCACCAACTGGCTCTCTTGTTGTAATTTTCCCACTAGCAGGAGGGAATCCAGAATCCACATCGTTTTGTGTAATTCCATCAAAATAAAGTCTGTAATCTTGATCTGCCGAAGTAGAATATTTAACCGGAATAATTTCCACTAAATCATTTTCATCGGATGATGTTGGATTTATAGAAGAAAATATTGAGAATACAATCATTAAACAAAGCATTAAAGCCTTAGATTGGTAAGATATACGTGACACAATTACCCCCCGTTAACAAGTAACCGTAAGAGTAGAGCATTAAACCGTTTGCCGTATTATGTATATAACAATGTAAATTTTGAGATATTATCCTACTCGTTGAAGAACTAGTTCGTTTTCGGTGGACCGCTGGGGTACCCGAGTGGTCAAAGGGGCCGGACTTAAGATCCGGTGGCGAAGCCTTCGTGGGTTCAAATCCCACCCCCAGCACTAAAAATTAAAAAGTGCGAATTTGGCCTAAATTCAAACTATTCTTCACATCAAGTCGGAGATTCAGCCAAGTATTTTCAATTAAAAAAGGACTTTTTACTCTTCTTCAGAACTTCTACTATTTGCCATTGAAGAAAACCTTTCAACAAATTCACTATAATCGATTTTACCATCAGAATCCCTGTCTATATCCCTCATTAAAACCTTCATTTGTAATTTTGAAAGGCCAATTCCAAATTCATCGATTGCCGTTTCTAATTCTTCTGGAGAGAGATTACCATCATTATTAGCATCAAATTTCTTAAATGCTTCTTTTAATTCTAAATTCATTGACTTCCTAACATCATTTATTCGATCAACCATCAATTGCTCCATCTGAGTTGCAACTTCTCCTACAAACCATTCTGCTTCCCTTCTGTGCATACTCATAGAATATCTCCTCTCGCCAATAAATAATGTTAAACGCCCATCTTCATTAGCATCAATATCTACAAAATTTTCTAAATCCCAAATCTTAGTCTTTAGTGGCATTAATCCTAAAAATTTGGCTTGTAATGAAATATTTGTCGCAGTAATAATCAACTTATGACGTGACTCTAATTGTCCTGTATTTGAATTAAATATCAACCAATAACCAAGAGTTAAGAATGGGAAAATAAACACCCAAATTAATTGTGTATGGTCTGTATCTCCTATTGATCTAAGAAATAACATCGAAATTCCTATAGCAACTGAAAACAAAAAGGTAGCCCAAAAGAAGAAAAGTGCTGACTGTGTTGAGCGTGTGGGTATAGTAGTATAAACAGAATCTGTCCCTTTCCTAAATCCAAATTTTATAGAGGGTAGTTTTTCAGGCCTAGGCCAGCGATCAGGATACCTTGCTAATTGTTCAACAACCCCCATTCCATGTTCATCCCTTCGAACCAGACGCCCAGTATGTTCCTTAATTGGCAATAATAATTTAGATGCTATTCCATTCATCATATTCAATAATGAGTTTTCGTCATAACTTTCTAAAATATCAATCCATTCGCCATCATCTAATTTTGCTTGAAGTAACCAAATTGCGGGAAGTGTTTTTTCTTCCCTAAGTGTCCTTAATGCTTGAATTTCCTCTTTCTTGAATGTCTTTTCAGCAAGACCTACTTTAAAATGTAGGCCCTCATCATCTGCAGATAAATGCATGTCACTTGAAATACAAGATTTTGCAGAAAAGGCTCCATTCTTTGTAGAATTTGAAAGCTCTATCGATGTGGATTGTAGCCATCCCATGAAAAGCCGACTAATAGGAGATATATGACTATGCACTTTTATTCAATAAGTTTTTTTGATTTTTTTAATTATTTTAACCCGCCATCTACTGCAATTATTTGTCCTGTAATATATTTAGGACCCTCCGCCAAAAATAATGCTGTTTCTGCTATTTCAATTACTGTTCCCTCTCTATCCATAGGAATTTGATTTAAGATTGATTCTCTGTCTCCATCCTCAATCCATTCTGGAAACATTATCGCCCCAGGAGCAATTCCATTTACTCGAACATTAGGAGCCAATTCATATGATAAACTCATCGTCAAATTGTACAATGACGCTTTACTAGCACAATAATTACTATAATTTTTCCAAGGATATTTGTAAGATGTATCAACCATATTGATAACACATCCATTTACAGATTTAAGTGAAGTCAATAAGCCCTGAATCATAAAATAAGGTGCTTTTGAATTAATTCCATGCATTGCATCCCACATTTCCTCTGTAACTTTTGGAAATTCTACTTTTTCATATATTGAAGCAGAATTGATTAAAACATCAATTCCGCCTCTTTTGGCAACTAAATCTGAATTAATTACATCCTTTAAAAATTGTTTTAATCCAGTAGTCAAATCAGCTTGAATCATAAGGGCATTTTTACCTATTTCCTTGATTTTATTTACCAACATCTCTGCTTCATTTTTTGAATTATTATAATGGACAATTACATCATAACCTGATTGAGCGAAATGCAGAGCAATTGCTGCACCTAACCTTTTTGCTGAACCAGTAACTAATACAAGTTTATCCCCACACTCCATAGTGCTAATATCTTCTCCGGTCACATCACTGCTTAAGCATTATACGTTTGAAGGTTCTTGATTAAAAATTATTACAAGAAACAAACACTTTTTGAGACCCCTAAGACAGGGTCTACTGAGTTGGATGGCCGGACAACGTCTACCTGTTTTGGATGATTCCGAAAAAATTGCAAATAAGGCCCGTAAAAAACGATTACCTTCATGGTTTAATATCAAATTGCCGAACGCAAAACAACAAGCACAATTCAATGAAACAAAAGCTTCTGTTAAAGATAATAAATTACACACTGTTTGTGAAGAAGCAAAATGCCCAAACATTCACGATTGTTGGTCTAGTGGTGATGCTACATTTATGATTGCTGGAAAACAATGCACAAGAGGTTGTAAATTCTGTGCAGTCGGGACAATTTCTAAACCGCCACCACTAGATGATGATGAACCAATCAATCTTGCTGATGCTGTAGAATCAATGAATTTACGGCATGCGGTAATAACCGTTGTGAATCGTGATGATTTATCCGACAGTGGAGCAAATCATTACAAAAAATGCATAGATGAAGTTCATAAAAGGCAACCAAATCTAACTCTCGAACTACTTTGTTCAGACCTTGCTGGAGATTTAGAGGCATTAAAATTACTTTTAGAGAGTAGTCCATTATCTGTTTTTGCCCATAATGTAGAATGTGTTCCAAGGCTAGATAAAAGAGTTAGAGATCCAAGAGCATCTTTTGAACAATCAATTTTAATACTAAAGGAAGCAAAGAAAATAAGACCAGACATTATTACAAAAACATCACTAATGGTTGGCCTTGGAGAAACCGATAAAGAAATTATTGAAACCATGGATTTAATAAGAAAAGCAAACGTTGATTTAATTACTATTGGACAATATTTAGCACCTTCTAAAAAACATTTGAAAGTAGACAGATTTCCTGAACCTCAACTTTATGATGAATGGGCTGAAATCGCAATAGAAAAAGGGTTTTCGGGCGTTGCATCAGGCCCATTTGTAAGATCATCTTTCAAAGCCGGTTTACTTCTAAGAAAAACTCTAGATCCAAATAATAATGAAACACTCCCCGGTGCTTATGTTAAAGTTTCAAACCAAATTTTTGAGAACCGACACCACTTAAGTCCTACTGCTTGTGAGGCTAACCAATGAGGATGGAGGAATTAATATGAGCAATAAAGAAAATTCCGAAAGTCCATTCCGCATAGGAGATCCTCCTGCAAGACCTGGCGAGAATCCTATTTTCAACAAATGGAGCGAGCAACCAGAAGATTTGAAGAAATTAGACCCACTGAATTGCACTACAAAAGATTCTGAACCACATGCATTTGGATTACTTCGAGTATTAAATGACAAATTTGAAGCAAAAGGGGAATGGAATCCAGAACTAGATGCCGACACACTAAGACTAGGTTTAGAACATATGATGAGATTAAGGATTTTTGATGACAGAATGATGAAAATGCAAAGAACTGGAAAACTTTCTTTTTACATGAGGTCGCTTGGTGAAGAAGCAATAGCAATAGCACAAACCATGGCACTTGAAGACCAAGACTGGATTTTTCCATCTTACAGACAACCAGGTGCTCAATTTGTAAGAGGTAGAGACATGGTTTCAATGATTTGTCACTGCATAGGTAATGAATTAGACAACGTAAAAGGAAGACAAATGCCAGTACATTATACATACAAGGAAGGTCGTTTCATCTCTATTTCAAGTCCCGTAGGTACCCAATTTAGTCAAGCAGTAGGAGTTGCAATGGCAAGTTCATACAAAGGTGTTGATGAAGTTACAATTACATGGCTAGGTGATGGAACTAGCGCGCAAGGAGATTACCATTATGGTCTAAATTTTGCAAGTGCATTCAAACCTCCAATTATCCTTAATGTTGTGAATAATCAATGGGCCATTTCAACACACAAAAATTTAGCAACTGGTGGAGTTAATTTTGCTTCGAGAGGACTTTCTTACGACATCCCTTGTTTCAGAGTTGACGGAAATGATTTCTTAGCACTTTATTCAATAACAAAATGGGCTGCAACAAGAGCAAGAGCCGGTTTAGGCCCCACACATATTGAAATCTACACATACCGTGCTGGAGCCCATAGTTCCTCTGATGATCCTTCTAGATATCGCCCTGAAAATGAGGCCGAACATTGGCCCGGTGGAGACCCCGTTGAGCGTCTTAAAATGCATTTAATTAAAATTGGAGAATGGGACGAAAAAAGAGATTCTGAATTGAAAGAAAAGATAGACTCTGAAGTGATGTCTGCTTACAAAGAAGCCGTAAAATATGGAGATTTAGCAAATGGGCCATTCCCTCCAGCATCAACTATTTTTACTGATGTTTATGAAGAAGTACCTTGGCATATACAAGAACAAAGAGAGGAATTAGGAAAGTGATATTATGGCAGAAATGAATATGATTCAGGCTCTAAATTCAGCACTAGACATTCAATTAAAAAATGACGATAGTGTAATTATTTTTGGAGAAGATGTTGGTTTCTTCGGTGGCGTTTTTCGTGTTACAGACACATTACAGCAAAAATATGGAAAACATCGAGTATTTGATTCTCCTTTAGCAGAAGGAGGTATTGCTGCAACCGCTTTTGGTATGGGTATAAATGGCCTCAGACCAGTAGTTGAAATCCAATTTGCTGATTACATATTCCCTGCATATGATCAAATTGTAAATGAAATTGCAAAAATAAGGTATAGAAGTGGTGGAGAATTTTCAACACCAATTACATTCAGAACACCAGCAGGTGGAGGAATAAAAGGCGGAAACCATCACTCACAATCACCAGAAGCACAATTTACTCATACACCAGGAATTAAAGTAGTTTATTGTTCAACTCCAAATAATGCTAAAGGATTACTTACAGCTGCAATAGAATCAAATGACCCTGTAATTTTCTTTGAGCCAAAAAGATGCTATAGAGGACCATTTTATGGAGACCCCCATAATGTTCCAACATGGAAGGGGCATCCAAAAGCAGAAGTCCCTGAAGATTATTATAAAATAGATTTAGAAAAGGCAGAAATTGTTCAAGAAGGATCAGAATGTACTGTAATCGCATGGGGAGCAATGCTACATGTAGCAGAAGCAGGAATTAAAGAAAGTGGAATTTCTTGTGAATTAATCGACTTACAAACACTTATTCCTTTTGACAAAGAAACTCTTGTAAACTCAGTAAATAAAACAGGTAGATGTGTAATTGTACATGAAGCACCAAAAACAAGTGGATTTGGAGCAGAATTATCTGCATCAATTCAAGAAAATTGTTTCTATTCTCTAGAATCTCCGATAATCAGAGTTACAGGATGGGATACACCATTTCCCCATTCAACAGAATGGGATTATTTGCCTAGTCCTGAAAGAATAGCAACAGCAATAAAGAAAACACAGGAGGAATGATACATGGGAGAAATCGAATTTAGATTGCCAGATATAGGTGAAGGAGTAGTAGAAGGTGAAATCGTAACATGGCATGTCAATGAAGGTGATGTTGTAAAAGAAGATGACCCCATATTAGATGTTATGACTGATAAAGCAACAGTAACAATTCCAAGTCCAACAGATGGTAAAATAATTAATATTAAGGGCAAAGCAGGAGAAATGCTCAAAGTAGGCCAAGTATGTATTGTATTCGAAGTCGAGGGCGCACATTCTATAGAAAAAATTGAGCAAGTCAAAGAAGAAGAAATTGAAGTAGCAGAAATCAAAAAAGAAGCGCCGAAAACAAAAGTTTCAACAAAACCTCAGCCACAAATTCGTAAAAAAGGAGAAAGAGTAATGGCAAGCCCTGCAGTTCGCAAAAAAGCTAGAGAAAGTGGAATTGATTTATCTTCTATCAATGGAAGCGGTCCAGGAGGAAGAATTACTCATTCAGACCTTGATTCATGGAAAGATGCCGGTTCTCCAGTAGCAGCAGCAGGACCTGCAAGAACAGCATTATCTGGAATTAAAGAAATCCCAGTAATTGGCCTAAGAAGAAAAATTGCAGAGCAAATGAGCAAATCTTATTCAACAATTGCTCATTTCTCTTATTTTGAAGAAGTAGATGTGACTAATCTAGAAAAATTAAGAGTGCATTTAAATGATAACCGTTCAGAAAATCAACCAAAATTAACATATTTGCCATTCATAATGCAAGCACTTGTTAAAGCACTTTCAGAGCACCCTCAATGTAATGCACACTATATGGATGAAGATGAAAAAGTATTACAATTTGAAGCAATTAACCTTGGAATTGCTACTCAAACAGATAAAGGATTATTTGTTCCTGTAGTAAAACATGTAGAAGCACAAGACATATGGGAATCTGCAAAAGAAATGATCAGAGTTTCAAGTGCTGCTAGAGACGGAAAAGCAACAATGGATGACCTTCAGGGATCAACATTTACAATTACTAGTTTAGGAAGAATGGGTGGATTAGGGGCTACACCAATCATAAATCATCCAGAAGTAGGAATTCTTGGAGTTCATAATGCAAAAGAAACGCCAGTAGTAATTGATGGTAGAATAGAAATTAGAAGAATTATGAGACTTAGTTCTAGTTGGGATCATAGGGTAGTAGATGGTTGGGATGGAGCTATGTTAGTTCAAACACTCAAGAATTTGTTAGAACACCCAGCGACAATTTTCATGTGAGGGAACAACATGGAAACTAAACGATGTAAAGTTCTGGTAATCGGCGCTGGCCCTGGTGGATATGTTGCAGCAATCAGATCCGGACAACTTGGTATGGATACAATAATTGTAGAAGGAGAAAGAGCGGGAGGAACTTGTTTGATTAGAGGTTGTATTCCATCCAAAGCAATAATTCATGCAGCACATAAATTTCATTCATTACAAAAACATTCAACAGATAAAGGACATATGGGCATTAAATTACCGAGTCCAGCGGAATTGAATTTAGAAAATTTAATTTCTTGGAAAGAAGATATTGTAGATAAATTAAATAAAGGCGTTGAGGGGTTATTAAAAGCTGCAAAAGTCAATCTGGTTTCTGGTTGGGCTAAATTTATTGATGCCAAAACTTGCATAGTGACTAATTCTAATGGAGAAATTAGGATTGAGGCAGAACATGTAATTTTAGCAAATGGTTCAATTCCAATAGAATTACCATTTATGCCATTTAATGACGATGTTATTTCAAGTAGAGATGCTTTGGAATTGAGTGAGTTGCCAAAACACCTAGTTGTAGTAGGCGGTGGGTACATTGGGCTTGAGTTAGGAATTGCTTACAAACTATTAGGCTCTGAAGTAACAATAATTGAAGCCATGGACAGTGTTTTACCTATCTTTGATAAAGAGCTTAGAAGACCAGTCGAGTTATATTTGAAAAAGAATAAAATTTCAGTTCATACAAAATCATTTGCCAAAGGGGTAGAAAAATCGAAAAATGGAATTAAAATAAATTATACAGACTCAAATGGGGAGTTACAATCACTAGAAGCGGATAAAGTTCTAGTAACTGTTGGAAGAAAGCCAAGATCTAAAGATTCAGGCATCGAAAAGATGGGTGTGAAGATGAATGAACAAGGATTTGTCATCGTTGATAAAAAATGTGCTACAAACATGAGAAATGTCTGGGCAATTGGTGATGTTGCAGACAGTGGCGAAATGTTAGCACATGTTGCATCCAATCAAGGAGAAATGGTTGCAGAAATCATTGCGGGGCATATTAGAGAATATGATCCTGTTTCAGTTCCTGCAATCGTATTCACTGAACCAGAAATCATCTCAGTGGGTATGTCTCCTGATGAGGGCAAAAAATACTGTGAAACATTAGGCACTAAATTACTAACCGGCAAGTTCCCTCTTGCTGCAAATGGAAGATCATTGACCATGGAGGCAGAAAAAACAGGTGGTTTTGTCAGAGTAATTGCCCGAGAAGATAATCATCAAATTCTTGGAATTCATGCCGTTGGAAGTTCTGTAAGTGAATTATCTGGTGAATTTTCATTAGCTTTAGAAATGGGAGCACTATTAGAAGATGTTGCAGGAACAATACACGCACACCCTACTATGTCCGAAGCTTTCCATGAAGCGATTCTTGCAACATTAGGCCATGCAATTCATATTTCATGAGGAAAAAGCATGCGAGAAATAAAACTCATACAATTTTTGTGTGAGGAGCATGAAAAAATAGATATGGTTATGAAAGAAATGCAGAAATTAAGAATTGAAGATGAAATTCAAGATACTTTAATTTTTGTTGAACATCCAGAAATTGTCACCATAGGTCCAAAAGCAAAAAAAGACAATATTCTTCCTCCAGAAGATTTCCCAAGGAAATTTGTAGATCGAGGAGGAGGGATTACTTGGCATGGTCCAGGACAGTTAGTCATATATCCCATATTCAAATGGGATTTAGAAGATGAAACAAACACAAAAAAAATCATTCAAAAATTAGAGGAATGGGTAATTAATACTTTTTCAGAATTAGGAATAAAGGGAGTAAGAGACGAAAGAATGAGGGGAGTCTGGATAAATGGGAAAAAAGTTGTAAGTATTGGCCTTTCATTTTTAAAATGGGTTTCAAGGCATGGATTATCAATAAACTATAGTACACCAAAAGGCCGTGTTGAATTGTTAGAAGGGTGTGGACTAGAAGCTGGAATTACATCAAGCCTTGATTGTATGGGCCACATAGTTAATAGAACTGATTTAGAGAATTGTCTAATTAAGAACATCCAGGTTTTAAATCGAAGGTTTAATGAATAAATTTTTTTTAATACAGAAACCCCAAAAAAAGAAACCAAAAAAGAAACTAATTAGATGACCCATAGAAATAAAAGTACTTATCCCATTCACAAAAACATTCCAAATTTCAAAAATCACAACGAGTAATGGTATTAGCCATTTTTTTCTTGAATGATTTGACAAACCACCAAGAAGGCCGAACATACCCACAGATCCGCCAATAAAACCTCTACTTATCGCACTATTAAAAAAATCTGAATCACTATCAAAATAATAACCAATATTTATGAATAATCCCATAATTATGCAAGTAAATGAAATGCAAGAAAAAAATAAGATGAAAGTACTCTTTGGATTATTCCATGCTTCAAATGATTGCCCAAAAATTAGAAAGCCGTACAAAACTAATCTTAAATGCGGCAAATCATTATGAAAATAAGGCGATGTAAAAAATGAAAGGAAATATTCATGTGGCTTTGAAAATAATTTATTTGGCCAAATCGAACTAGAACAGGCTAATTGCTCTATGAAGGATTCACAACGATGACCGCCCCAATGGCCAAAACCCAGAAAAAATGCAATTGAACATACAATTAACAAATAAGAACATGAAAAAGTTCTAGATTTTATTAAATCAAATGGACGAAGAAATCTTCCCCTATAATCACACAAAGGAAAGACAAAAGGAAATAAACGTTTTTTTTCCATAACCCATACCCAATCCAAAAAATTTATTTTTGTTCACTATCCCTAGATTTGATAAAAAAAGTCACATAAATAATTCCCAAAATACCTACAAACAAAATAGTTGCAGGACCATATCCGGGATCACCGAGTTGAAATACCAAAATAGCGGAAATGATAGACATTAAAGAAATAAAAAATGATATGAAATATTTTGAATGTTTTGGAATTGTTTTTCCAGTTGAATAATACTCTAAAATAGCTGAACCAAAAAACCTATTTGTTAAAGACCACCTAAATAATCTCTCACTAGAAAAAGAGAATAAAAATGCTGCTGGAACAGCCCAAGAAACTGTTGGCCATCCTGGGATGAATATCCCAATTATCGCAAACACAGTGAATATGAAACCCAATACAACATATAAAATCCTCATAAAGGGGTTTGAAGTATGTAAATACTTATTTACTACCTCATCAACTTTATTTGAAATAAAATCACCTCAAATTCTTTCGATAAGAACTGCGATACCTTGACCTCCGCCAATACATGCTGTAGCGACACCATATTTGCCATTACAACGATGTAATTCATGAGATAAAGTCAAAATTAATCTGGTCCCCGTAGCCGCTAGAGGATGCCCTGAACCTACAGCGCCCCCATTTACATTCACTTTTTCCACGTCAAGATTTAACTCTTTTATACAAGCCACGGCTTGGCCTGCAAATGCCTCATTTATTTCCCATCTATCAATATCTTCAACAGACAAATTAGCTTTTTCCAATGCTTTTAAACTACTAGGGACTGGGCCAAATGCCATAATTGCTGGCTCCAAACCAACAATACCCCAAGAAACAATTCTTGCTAATGGATTATCTCCGTCTTTCAATGCTCTTTTCCCCGATTTAAGAATAACTGCTGCTGCACCATCAACAACACCTGAAGCATTACCTGCTGTAACCAATGAATCTGGACCAAAATGAGTTCTTAATTCAGATAAAGACTCCTTACTTGTGCCTCTAACAAAATGATCTTCATCAGAAAAATCAATCAATCCACTAAATGTTTCAACTGGAACTATTTCATTAGAAAAGATCCCTCCATCAACACTTTTCTCAGTTCTTTTGTGACTTAATGAAGCAAAAACATCTGCTTCCTCTCTTGTTACACCAACCCTTTTACATAATTCATCACTTGTTTGTGCCATAAACATATTACAAGTTCCATCAATTAAATTTGTGAATAAGTAATCCTCCATATCTGCATCTATTTCTGTTCCTGCCTTTGGTGGCCTACCTAACTTATATGTGTCTCTTTTACCTCTTAATACGTGTGGCGCTTGACTTAAATTTTCCATACCACCAGCAACAACAATTTCTGCTTCACCTAACATAATCATTTGTGAGCCTGAAACTATAGATTGTGCACCACTACCACATAATCTATTCAAAGTCAACATGGGAACCTCTTGAGGTATACCTGCATTTAATCCTGCATGCCTGGCTCCAAAAATGGCCTGTCCTGAGGTTTGAAGAGCATGACCCATGACCACATGATCTACATTTTTGGGGTCTGTATTAGTTTTATTTAATGCACCTTTTATTGCTATTGTTCCAAGTTCTTCTGCGGATATAGATGATAACCTGCCACCAGGGCCTCCATCTCCTCTTTTACCGCCTAACCATTCACAAAAAGGGGTCCTAGCGCCACCAACAATAACTACATCATTATCCTCCATGGCTTGCCCACTTACATTAAGCATAAGAGTTTAAGCAAATTTATCTCAACTAAAATGTACCAAGAACTCCAATAATGGAAGCTGCAACCCAAGCACCAGACATACTACCTAAATTACCAAGAGCAGTAACCAACAATACTTTTCCTGCAGGATTAGTCCAATAAGACTTCCAATCTTCTAATTTTAAAAAATTAGTCAAATCTTCAGTTGTAGGCTCATCTACCTTCATTTGAACATAACCTGCAAACCAACCCGCGGCAAGAAAAGGGTTCAAAGAAGTAATTGGTGAAGCAATAGCTGCAGTAATTACTGAAAATATGTGGCCTCTAGCCAAAATTACAGCTATTGCTGCACAGATTGAATTTGCTAAAGCCCAAGTAGTTAATATTTCTGTAAATTCTCCAAAATCTTTTTCTAACCCTGATTTAACAATAAAACCAAACAAAATTAGAGGTATTATCCATGGCAATACTTTTTGAAATAATGTTTTTTTAGGTATTTCAGAGAGTGATGTAATCCTAGCATCATTTGGTTTTTCTAAATTATTTAAATGATCTTTTACACCCTGCAAATGGCCTGCTCCAATTACTGCCAACACTTTACCGGAACTACTTTTTTGTAAAATTTTATGAGCTAGAAATTCATCTCTTTCATCAACTAAAACGGTCCCTGCACCAGGAGCTACTTCTTTTAATTCATCGATCATCATGGTCATTAAATCTTTATTTTCCAAGATCTCTTTAATGTCAAATTCTTCATCAGATTCTTCTTGCCCAACTAAAGACCAAAGTAAACTTGTTTTTTCACGAAACCTCATTTTTTTCCATGCCCTTCTCAAAGTAACTTGAATATCCCTATCAATTAATGCAACATCTTTCTTCTTTTCTTTAGCCATAGAAATTGCTTCTATTAATTCTGCTCCTGGTTGTAAATCTTCATTAAGTCCAAGTTTTCTTTGCTCAGCAGCAAGCATACTTTGTGCAATTATTAATGGAGCCTTGCCTTCTTTTATGACTTTAAGTAAGCTTTCTTTATCTAAACGCCTATTTTCAGAAAGGGCTTTAAATCTACTATCACACAATTCAACAGCAACAATATCGGGATCCCATTCTTCTATTTCTGACTTAACTAATTCTACCGAATCTTTACTTACGTGAGCAGTCCCCACCAACCTTATAGATTCTTCTATAGAAATAACTAGGTCTTTATTCAATCCCATAAATTCACCTACTCATTAATTATTGCACTCAATACATTTGATAAATCTACATGCTCTTTAACATCATGAACCCTCAATAAATCAACTCCATTAATCTGTGCATAAGCAGAAGCTCCCAAAGTACCCGACAATCTATCTGAAGTGCACTTGTTATTTGTTATTTCACCTATCATTGATTTCCTACTTACACCATTTAAAACACTAAACGTTCCTCTACGCAATTTTTCAATTCCTCTAAGAAGTTCTAAATTATGATCCAAAGATTTACCAAATCCAATTCCGGGGTCAAGTATTATCAAATCCTCGGGAAATCCTTTTGCGATTAAATCTTCAGCTTTTGAGAACAAATAATTAGATACTTCAGTTAAGCAATCATCATAGTAAGGTAATACTTGCATATTTTCGGGATCGTTCTGCATATGCATAATACAAACAGGTATTTTCTCTGATAAAACAAATTCAAACATTTTATCATCTCTTAAACCAGACACATCATTTACCATCAAAGCACCTGCTTTAATTGCCTCTTTTGCCACCTCAACCTTTTTTGTATCAATAGAAATCAATCCATTTGGCATTAAAGTCTTTAATTTTTTAATTACTGGAATTACACGATTAAGTTCTTCATCTAATGACACTTCTTTTGAACCTGGCCTAGTTGATTCCCCCCCAACATCAACCCAATCAGCACCTAAATCCCACATATCTAATGCGGTTTTAATTGCTTGATCAAAATCACATCTAGAATTTTTGTGAAAAGAATCATTTGTAACATTTACTATTCCCATAATTTTGGGCCTACCGAATTCATCTTTACGAATTAAACTAGCAAGTTCTTGCGTTGACGGCCGCATGCCCTCAGAAGGTGCAGAACTCGCCATGTAACAGCGCTATGCTTGCGAGTCTTTATCAGTTAGCAAAACAGCGCCTGCATAATGGATGAGCAATTAAGTAGTGTTTCTGCAATTGAAAATTCATCTGAAAATACCAATCCATCTGAAAGCGGAGGCATAGATCCTTGGCAATTAGCGGATGCAATATTGGAGAGAATGGATGTCACAGACAGCCAAACTATTGATGATATGATTCACAAAAGAGCAGTGTTTTCAGGAACCATAATCGGAGGACTCCTTCTTTTTTGGTGGCTTGTTTTTGTAAAATTTGATTCCGCATCATTCACTGAGCCTGAATTAATTTTACAATTAAATTATGAAGTGATTTCTGCTTTATTGCCATTCTTAGTTTTTGCTGGTTCTGTATTGAATATGATGAGTAGAGAATTAGGTAGACCTGGACCCGGCACCATTGCAGGTTTTTTATTATTAATTTCAGTATATTTTGTTATAGAGCCATTAGGAATGTTCATATTCAACCAAACTGATGCAGAACTTGGAACCGTAGTATGGCTCTGTTCTAGATTGGCAATTATCGGTTCAGGCGTATACATCGGTTCAAAAATGCTAATGGAAGCTTTCCTTCTATCTTGGGTTAAAAGATTTTTAGAAATGCATGAAGCAAGTATCTCTAAAGAAGATTCTATAACAACTACTGAAATTGAAGTAGAGGATATAGTTAATACATAAAATAAAGGTGATTTAATGCCAAATCATCCAAATCCAATTACTGTTGTAAGACTGGGCTATAGAATTGGTAGAGATCCAAGAATAAACACACATTTAGGGCTTGTTGCAAGAGCCTTGGGGGCAGATGAATTTTTAGTTTCGGGCGATAAAAATAACAAGATGTTTGATACAATTGAGCAAGTAACTAAAACATTTGGTGGTGAATTCAAAACAAATCACCTAGAATCACCATTAAAATGGATTAAGAAATACAAATCGGATGACAATGAAGGGGGCGTAAATGGAACAGTAATCCACCTCACAATGTATGGGGAAGATTACAGAAAAGTAGTAAATGAAATTCCAAAAAACAAACCCTTGGCAATAATTGTAGGTGGTGCTAAAGTTCCCGCATCAATCTATAGAATGGCCCACTATAATGTTTCAGTAGGCAATCAACCCCATAGTGAAGTAGCCGCACTTGCATTGTTTTTAGATAAATTACAGGACGGGAAGTCAATTGAGCAAAGTTTCCCAAATCCAATATTAGAAATCATTCCTGACATTGAAAGGAAAAATGTAATTGACCATACAAAAAAAGAAGTCGAATAAATAAAAATTTAAGCGTTTTTATCCTCAATCCTTATTGAGTCTATTCAACGACATGGGCTGATGTCGGCATCGAAGCATAGGGCTGGTGGCTTTAATCCGAGCCTTGGACAATCAGGTGTTAAAAATCCAGTTAACTTCGAAGATGCTTCAGACAAGTTAATTGAAATCAATAATAGTGACCGATTATTACCCATTGCAGCAAATGGACCCGGCATTTTACTACTAGCTGATGGAAGCCGCTTTGAGGGTGAATTATTTGGTTCTGAAGGCGTTGCACAAGGTGAATTAGTATTTACGACAGGAATGGCGGGATACCAAGAAAGTTTAACCGATCCATCCTTTGCTGGTCAAGTCTTAACATTTACATATCCTTTAATTGGAAACTATGGAATTCATGCATCTTCTTCGGAAAGCGCATCTATTTGGCCAAGAGCATTAATTTGCAGAGAATTAATTATTCATCCAGACCATAGAGATTCCATAGGGAATGTTGACGAATTTTTAAGGACTCATGGAGTTCCAGGATTAAAAAATGTTGATACAAGAGCAATTACCAAAAAAGTCAGAGAATATGGTACTTTATTGTGTGTAATGGGGCCCTTAGAAAAAGAAGATGATTTAAAGGAATTATTGCAAGAAATTGAAGATCCGTCAATAAATGATTTAATTGAAACCGTATGTATACCTAAACCAATAATTGTTAATGAAGGAGCAGTAGACGAAAAAGGGGAAAAATTGCCTAGGTTGGGAGTGTTAGATTGTGGAATAAAATACAATATCATTAAGGAATTATCTAAAAGATTTGAAGTGTTATGGTGTCCACCGGATATTGAATTTGATGATTTAATCAATAAATGGAATATTTCAGCGCTATTTTGTTCGAATGGTCCAGGAGATCCTGCACAAGAAGGTAGAGCTACTTCAGCACGAAAAACCCTGGCTAAGGGAGTGAAATCAGGCATCCCAACAATGGGCATTTGCCTAGGCCATCAATTGCTTGGTTTAGCTGCTGGATTAGAAACTTACAAAATGCTTTATGGGCATAGAGGGGCTAATCAGCCTGTAATTGAAATCAATAGTGGAAAAGTGAGTATTACCTCACAAAACCATGGTTTTGCTGTTGCAGACCCAGAAAAGGGAAGATTAGCAGAACATCCATCAAAAGTTAATTCAGGAAGAAAAGAAAACCTAATTGATTCAAAAGTTAAAGTTTCCCACATAAATGCAAATGACAACACAGTAGAGGGTTTAGAAGTGATAGGAAAACCTGCATTTAGCGTACAATACCATCCAGAAGCTTGTCCTGGTCCAAATGATGCATCAAAATTATTTGATCAATTCGAAAATATAGTCAGAGGTGAACTTAATGCCAAGAAGAAATGACATTCATAGAATACTTTTACTAGGTAGTGGACCAATAAGAATTGGGCAAGCTGCAGAATTTGATTTCAGCGGATCTCAAGCATGTAGAGCACTTAGAGAAGATGGATTTGAAGTGATTTTAGTCAATTCAAACCCCGCAACTATTCAAAATGATCCAGAGATGGCCGATGTTGTGTATATAGAACCACTACTTCCAGATGTTGTTAAAAAGATAATTGAAATCGAAAAACCTGATGCTTTACTTGCTGGAATGGGAGGTCAAACAGCATTAAATATTGCTACAGAATTAGCAAATGATGGCGTATTAGAAAAATACAATGTAGAGTTAATCGGATCTGATTTGAATGCAATCGAGATGGCTGAAGACAGAGCATTATTCAAAGACATATGCGAATCTATAGATTTACCAGTTCCAAAAGCAATAGCATGTAATTCTATTGAAGAAGTAATTCAAGCATCAGAAAAATTAGGTACTTGGCCATTACTAATAAGGCCTGCTTTTACCTTAGGTGGCCTTGGAGGAGGAACGGTAAACAACATTGGAGAATTAGTTGAAGTGTCATCACTAGGTTTACGAAATAGTAGAATCAATCAAGTGTTAATCGAAGAATCCATCTTAGGATGGCAGGAACACGAATACGAAGTAATTAGAGATTCCAATGACAATTGCATAATTGTATGTACAATGGAAAACTTAGATCCAATGGGAGTACATACAGGGGAAAGTATTGTTGTAGCTCCAGTACAATCACTATCAGATAAAGATCATCAATACTTAAGAGATTGTGCACTTAAATTAATTAGAGAACTAAATATTTGTGGTGGATGTAATGTCCAATTTGCAGTAAATCAAAAAAATGGGGAAATAAGAGTAATTGAGGTAAATCCGAGAGTAAGTAGGTCCTCAGCATTAGCAAGTAAAGCAACAGGATATCCAATTGCAAGAATGGCTGCTAAAATAGCAATTGGTTACACTTTGGATGAACTACCAAACCCAATTACAGGACATGGCACTACAGCAGCATTTGAACCCACACTAGATTATTGCGTAGTTAAAATTCCCCGATGGCCTTTTGATAAATTTAGAACTGCAAATAGAACTCTAGGAACATCAATGAAATCCACAGGAGAAGTTATGGCAATAGGAAGAAATTTTCAAGAAGCTTTTCTTAAAGCATGGGGAAGCCTTGAAACAGGAAATCCACACCCAAGGCCACTCACTAGGGCCGATGAATCTGAAGGAGAGGATATGGGCTTAAGAGCCAAAGAAGAATTAAGCGAAGAGACCTTAATCAATTGGCTAGAAATTGCAACAGATAGAAGATTATCAGCCATTCTAGAAGCATTTAGAAGAGGATGGAGTGTAGAGAAAATTCACAACCATACACAAATCACCAAATGGTTCCTATATAGAATCGAAAAGATCATTGAAATCGAAAATGAGATTTCAAATTCAGGTGATTCACCTGACGAAATAAATGAATCCAATTTAAGAAAATGGAAAGGTTTTGGTTTTAGTGATGCATACATCTCAGATGCTTTAGCAAATTTCCCAGCCACGGGTTGGAAAAATTTGCCTGAAAGTCAAAATGAAATCGCTGTGATGAAACAACGCCACAAGTTGAAAATTCATCCAAAATACAGAATGGTAGATTCATGTGCTGCAGAATTTGCAGCTACAACTCCTTATTATTATTCAACTTATGAAGCAGGACAAATTAATGAAGAGTATGGCATTGATAAATTTGAATTAAAAAACGATTCTCCAAAGAGACAGG
Source organism: Methanobacteriota archaeon (assembly GCA_002692465.1). GTDB lineage: Archaea > Thermoplasmatota > Poseidoniia > Poseidoniales > Poseidoniaceae > MGIIa-I. The sequence goes on from NZKH01000022.1 coordinate 19,917, forward strand.
TAGTTATTGGTAGTGGACCAATAAGAATTGGACAAGGGATAGAATTTGATTATGGCTGCGTACATGCTGTAAAATCAATAAGAGATCATGGAGATGAAGCAATAATCATAAATAATAATCCTGAAACTGTGTCTACTGATTTTGATACATCCAACAGGCTCTATTTTGAACCATTGAGTATCGAATATGTGATTGAAATATTACTTAGAGAAAGTGCTTATGGAATACTTTTACAATTTGGAGGTCAAACCGCAATAAATCTTGCATTACCGCTAGAAAGAAGATTAGACATATTGAGAAACGCTGGCTTGAATTTAAAATTACTAGGAACAAGTATTGATGCAATTGATGAAGCAAGTGACAGAGAACGGTTCGAAGAATTTTCGAAACAAAACGGCCTAAAAATGCCAAGAGGTTTGACGGGTAAAACATCTCTAGAAGTTAGGATGGCAGTAGAAAAAATCGGATTCCCTGTATTAATTAGGCCTTCTTATGTCCTAGGAGGCAGAGGTATGGAAGTACTTACTAATGAAAGACAACTTGATGCATACCTTAGTGAGGCATACATAACTCCTGAAAAACCAATATTGATTGACCAATATTTATCATATGCCACAGAACTTGATGTTGATGCAGTTTCAGATGGTAAAGAAGTGTTAGTAGGAGCAATAATGGAACATTTAGAAGAAGCAGGAATACATTCTGGAGATTCAACCTGTTTTATCCCCACCCAAAACATCTCAAAAGACATATTAAAGAAAGTTGAAGAACAAACAAAAATCATAGGAGTGGGATTAAAAATTGTTGGATGCTTTAATATCCAATTTGCAATTCAAGATAATGAATTGTATGTTTTAGAAGTGAATCCTAGATCAAGTAGAACTGTGCCATTTGTTGCTAAAGCCACGGGCATTCCTCTTGCAAAAATTTCAGCAAAAACAACATTGGGTGTGAAAATCTCTGAGCAATTTATCCCTGAGGCTACAAAAGGTCATGTTTGCGTAAAAGCCCCAGTATTTCCATTTATAAAATTGGTAGGATTAGATCCTGCACCTGGGCCAGAAATGAAATCCACGGGAGAAGTAATGGGAAGCGATACAACTGCTGAAATGGCTTATTTGAAAGCAAGATTGGCTACCGAAATCCCAGTAGCAACATCAGGTGGTGTTTATCTAACAGTTAGGGATGAAGACAAACAAGCATTGCTTCCAATAGCAAGAAAACTTGAAAACATGGGTTTTCAATTATTTGCAACACCTGGAACTTCCGATGTATTAAGAAAAAATTCAATAAATGTAAATACTGTATTCCGAATAAATGAAAAAGGACATCCGGATGCATTAGATTTAATGCATCAAGGAAGTATAAATTTTATTATTAACGTACCTACTATTAGTGGAGGTGCAGTTAGAGATGGAAACATAATGCGTAGATTAGCTGTAGAAATGAACATTCCATTTGTTACGACTATTTCTGGAGCAAAAATGGAAGTTTTGGCCATGAAAGAAGCCAAAAAAGGCTCATTGAGACCAATAAAATTACAAGTAAACTATAGCACAATTAATAAAAAATTAAAACAAAAAATCGGATTTAGTAATACAAAAGATTTAGGTCAAGCCTAACAGGAATCATAAGCTTCTACAATATATTTTGTTGTTGGAGAAGTCCAAGCCAATTCAGAGATGCCCTTCTTTCCTGATTTTGAATATGCAAATACTACATCTTCAACTCTTACATTTCCTTTAGCTGAACGTGCAAGTATTGTTCTTCTCTTTAGCGCCTTACCAGTTCCATGTGGATCGTAAACGGTATCAAGGGCTTCATTAAGGAACCATTCTGGCTTATCTGATTTTTTACCATCGAATTTCTTTGATTTTTTGCCGGGACCGAATAAAGATTTAGGTTTACTTTTTGGTTTTTCTATTTCTTCTTCAACATCCTCTTCTGCTTCCTCATCCTCTTCTGAATCATCTTTATTCAAAATCAAATCTTTTTCTACTTTTAATTCTTTTAATAATTCTTTTCTTATCTTTGTTGTAAGTGATTTCCTTAATTTATCTTCTATAGATTTTTTATCCGTATTTTCGAGTTTTTCTTTTAATTCTTCAACCTCTGCCTTTAACTTAGAGTTTTCAATTTTAATATCCTCCATTTCATTAATATGGAAAGCACTGATTTTGACAATTGATGTTTCCATAGCAGCCTCTAATTGTATACCCACGACATCGGCAGAAGCATCTCTCCACTTTCTCCATTGCATCATAGTGTACGAATGAATATCAGTACCGCATTTTGGGCAAAAAGAACGTTTAGGTGGTTTTAAAACTGGTATTTCTTTAATTACATCAGCATCTACTCCTTCAAATTCACCAGTAGAAATGTCATGAATATGCTTAGAGGCATCTATACCTAAAGTCATTGACTCTCGGTATAATTTATCTGAAAAATTAATTTTACCTGATTTTACTAATTCCCATGCTTCTGAAGAACCAACAACAGAATTTACAGCATAATTTGATGCGGCACTATCTCCAAATTTCATTAAATTAACAGAAACCTCTTCTTCCTCTTTATCTCTTTCTTCAAGATAAGGAAGGCCTTCATAGGATTCATCATCTTCTGCTGGGGCGGCTATACCCAATCTTATGGGGTTAGCACCTTCTTCAATTTGAGCCATCAAATTAAATTTTTCAGCCATAGAAATATCTTCTCTATTTTTAATTGCTTCCTTCAATTCACTCAAATCATGCCCAGTTGAAGTTATTGGCCCTTCACCATTCAAAAAGTTATGACCGCATGCTAAACAAAACTTTGCTACCGCGTCGACCTCGGCTTCACACTTAGGACAATACACTCCGCCCATAAACACACAAGAACTGTTATTGTTCTTCAATTATGATGTTGATTAATCAAAATAAATGAGGATTTTCGAGGTTTAGTTATTTGCCGCTTCAAAAATTAGTTGACAAACTACTTTTTTATCCAACTCTTGTAATAATCTTGCTAATTTCGGGCCCGATTTTTTCCCTAAAAATAAAGTATACAGCAATTGATACACGTCTTTTAAACTTAAATCTAATTCTTTTGCAGGTTCTGTAATTGCAATTCCAATATTTGTATTATTCCAATCCTTTATTTCTTCAAATTTTTCAATTAACAAAAATAGATAATCGCGATATTCGAATTCAAAGTTGCTCAAAATTTCTGCATCTATTGATTGATTGATTTTTATTTTCAAGTCTGTAGGGAAATGATCTGACTCTATCCAACACCTTATTTTTGATAATTTTTCAATCAATTTTGAATTTTTCCTGGATGAATCGATATACCCTGATTTTTCAAGTGCTGAAAATACATCAACATCATCTGCACGTATTTGAGCAAGCATACACAAATGTCTAAATGGCACTTTATATGCCTCATCTATTTCTGAACCCAACTCAATTTGAGAATAAATTATACTACCTTTTGCTTCTTCTTTCAAAACTCTTTGCCTCTTAGTTAATTCATCTAAATTTACTTCTTTAGATTCAAAAACTGATTGGCATGTTCTCTCATATTCATCCGCCAAATTTAGTAATAAATCCCCAGTATTAAATTCAAGGTGTTTATTTGGTTTTGAACGTGCTATCAAATATCTTAAAATTTCAGAAGGAACTAATTTCAATACATCCATTGGACCAATCGTCACTCCAGTTGAGCTAGACATTGCACCTTCTCCCTTCAATGAAATCCACTCGTAAGTTAATGGATGAGGAGGCTCATGACCAAACATTTCAGAAAATTTACGCCCAGTAGAATAAGACCCTCCAGAGGTTCCATGATCCTTCCCAAAGGGTTCACAAGTAACTCCTATCCAACTCCATTTGGCAGGCCAATCAAGCCTCCAAGGCAATTTACCTTCACCTGACCGAATATCATTTTTTCCGGAATTACCCACTGAATCTTCCCAATAAACAAATGGCCACTGGTAATTAGTAACTTTTAACCCATCCATTGAACCATTATCATCAATTGGATTGTAAGGAAACCACTCATCAGATAACTCTCTACCAGAAATTGTTTCAATTATTTCACGAACAGCACCAACATTCTCGCATGCTATTTTTGTGGCCTCGGCAAACTTACCTTCTGAATAACTATTGTAATTATCAATAATCCTTGGCTCCACCCCAATATTTCTCAACGCTTCCAAAAATGGATTTAAGAAAAAATCAGAATAAGTGCCCCCGTTTAAATCAGGCTTACCGTTTTCATCTGGCGCAGGTATACAAGCTAATTGATGCCCTACATAATTCTCATATTCAGAATCTAAAAACGAATAGACCTTCCTTAAGGGATCAGCTGAATCTACAACAAATACAAATTCTGAATCCAAACCTAATCTAATACAAGCCCTATGAATAATTTCACCTGTTAAAATTTCTCTAAGGTGTCCAATATGAAACTCCCCACTAGGAGTAATTCCTGCGGCAATAACATGTTTTTTGCCTCTTCGAGACAAGTTTTTTGCGACTGCGTCAGCCCAATGAATCTCTATCACCTACACTGTTACAGTTCTAATTAAACCTCTAAGAGGCACACCTTCAATCTCATTAAGTTGTGTTTTATTAACTAAAACTAATGCTAACATCACTTCAGCACCCATTTTTCTTAAAACAGAAATTGTATTTTTCATTGTACTTCCAGTAGATAAAACATCATCCACAACAACTACTCTCTTTCCGCCAACTTGCCCATATTTTGTAGACAAATGCCCTCCACTCTCTCCTTTACTATCTCTATGTATTGCAACATCAACATTCAATTGTGATGCTATTTCATGAGCAAATAAGATACCATTAATGCTTATTCCAACAATTGTATCTACAGAATCCACATCCCATTCCATCTCTTCCAATACAACATCAGAAAAAATTGAAGAAAGTGCTGCCACACGAGTTGGCCTAGCTCCGATTGTCCTCCAACCAATTCTAATATCTGTAGGCCGTTCATCAGAGATTGTTTCACCAGAATTACTAGTTAGGAGCCATAAAATTGTACTTTGCGATAATGACAATTCATCCGCAATTTGTTCTGTAGACAATCCTTGTTGCTTATATTTAGCAACCGTGCTACGTAGTTCATCGATACTTAGTGCCATGCTATAGTTAGGGGCTTAAGTCTCTCCGATATTAATACGTCGATGAGTAGTAGCATTAATGTCACACATTCTATCGGGAGGGTTAATGGGCGACTTTGATTATGAAGATTTATTAGAACGGGCTAGAAAAAAGATCCCTGATCAAATCTCAAATAGAGAACGATGGACATTACCTCCACCAGATATAATGATTGAAGGTTCGAATACATATATTAGAAATTTTTCAGAAGTGGTTTCACACATGGATAGAGATTTAGTTCATGTTTTCCAATATTTGTTAAGAGAATTGGGTACAAGTGGAGCAATCGATGGGCCTCGTGTACATTTTAAAGGTAGAATTCCTCCAAAAAACATTAAACAAAAATTTGTAAATTACGTAAATACATATATTAAATGTTCACAATGCAATGCACCTGATACGTCATTCATTAAAGAAGATCGAACCACATTATTGAAATGCCAAGCGTGTGGTGCCACTAGACCCGTGAAATTATAATTTCAAACGTTCAAGAAAAATCTAACAAAACCTTACCTCGGTTTTTACGATTATGAATATAATAATGTGCTTTGACTACATCTTCAAAATGAAATACACTATCAATTATAGGTTCTATCTTCTTCTCATTAAGCATTAAAACCAACGCTTCTATCTCTCTTCTCATCAAATCCATATCTTTGATGGTGCCCATATGTACTCCAAATATCGCTTTATTTTTACCAATCATGTTTAATGGTGAAAATTTTGGAGACCTTAACAGTCTCCATAATGCAGTGAGTTTGAATATTTTTGGCCCTCTTACAAATGAAGAACCGCCAAAAGCATATAATTTCCCTCCAGACCTCAATGACTTGAATGATTTTTTCAAATGCTCACCTCCAACAGGATCCAATGCATGATGTACTCCAGCACCATTGGTTTCTTTCTTTACAACATCTACAAAGTCTTCTTTATCTCTATCAATAAATCTAACACCTAAATTCTCAACAAATTCTTTCTTCGACCCAGATGCTACACCGAAAAGGGTTCCTGCTCCATATGCTTTAGCAATTTGTACTGCTGCAGTTCCAACACCTCCTGCTGCGTGATGTATTAATACAGTGTCTCCTTTCTTGATATTCCCTAATTCAACTAACATATGATACGCAGTAAGATAAGTTACTGGCATGGCTGCAGCAGCTTCAAACGATACGTCATCACCAATAGAAACCACTTGTTTCACAGGTACATTTACTTCTTGAGAATAACCATTTATTCCCGTCACTGCAGCAACACGTTGCCCTTTTTCAAACTCTTTCACACCTTCACCTAATGCCGTTATTACTCCAGACACCTCATACCCAGGCGTAAATGGAATTGGTGGTGCTTGTTTACCATAGATACCCAACCTCATCATTAAATCTGCAAAATTTATACCCGCATTTTGGACTCTAATTGTCACCTCTCCTTTATTTGGAACTAATCGTTCTTGTTCTACGATTTTCAAAACTTCAGGAGAACCTGCCTTACTTATCAAAACCTTACGCATGTATAACATTGCCAAAACACATTACATAATAATATTTCAGAAAATAAAAAATTTTGGAAAACTTATTTCGACAAAATTTCGCCAATTTTTTGAATGATTATTAGTCAAGGTTATTAGCGAGTTTGTTCGGACGTTAAAACCCAAGAAGAAGATTTGCGGAGAGGGTGAGATAAAAATGGATGTTTCAGAAGAAGAATTCAATCTTAGTGGAGAATTTATTGAACCCATGCTAAGAGACGATCCTGGAAGGTTTGTATTATTTCCAATCGAACATAAAGAGATTTGGAACTTCTACAAACAACATGAAGCAGCATTTTGGACCGCAGAGGAAATTGATCTTGGAGAAGATGGCAAAGACTGGGAAAATTTAACCGATAATGAGAAACATTTCATCAAACACATTTTAGCATTTTTCGCTGCAAGTGATGGAATAGTGAATGAAAATTTAATCTATAATTTTGCTGCTGAAGTGCAATATGCAGAGGCTAGATGTTTTTACGGATTTCAAATCATGATGGAAAACATACATGCAGAGACATATTCACTATTAATTGATAGTTACATCAAAGATGAAAATGAAAAAGATAAGTTATTTAATGCAATAGACACAATTCCTGCAGTCAAAAAGAAGGCAGAATGGGCATTAAGATGGCTTGACAGGAAAAGAGCAACATTTCCTGAAAGATTAATTGCATTTGCAGCGGTTGAAGGTATTTTCTTTTCAGGCGCATTTTGTGCCATCTTTTGGTTNAAGAAAAGAGGTTTGATGCCAGGNCTTACATTTTCAAATGAATTNATTTCCNGAGATGAAGGATTACATTGTGATTTTGCATGCNTACTNCATAGCCAATTAGAAAGNCCCACATCTGAAAGTAAAATNCACAGAATTATTGCAGAAGCNGTAACTATTGAAAAAGAATTNATCACAGAAGCACTNCCNGTNTCNNTAATCGGNATGAATGCAGATTTAATGTCACAATACCTAGAATTTGTAGCAGATAGACTACTTGTAGCATTAAATTGTACAAGATTATACGATGCCACAAATCCATTCCCTTGGATGGAAATGATTAGCATGCAAGGAAAAACAAATTTCTTTGAAAAGAGAGTTGGAGAATACCAAAAGAGCGGAGTTCTTAATTCGGGTGAAGCATCTGCATCACTTCAAACACGTTTTTCAATGGAAGAAGACTTCTAATAGCTGAAAGATCTTCTCATTTCTTTAGAAAAAATTAGAATTCAGAAATATATTTACAAGTACTCCCGGCGAAACATCATCTGAATTCCAAACACTAATTTTTATGCAATAAGATGTTCGAAGGTAGGATTTCAAACGTATAGTTCTAATACTGTCCGCGTACGCAAACAGATACTGCGCTGTCAGTATATCAGAGGTTGTTAAAAATGGGGCTCCAAGTAATAAATAGGGCGGGTGAAAGAGAAGATGTCAGATTTGATGCTATATTGGAGAAATTAACCAATTTAGCAGAAGGGCTTAATGAAAATTGGGTTGATGTGGGCCAAGTCACGAAAATGGTAATTGAAGGATTATACGATGGCGTCACAACAAAAGAATTGGATGAATTAGCAGCAGAAACAAGCGCAAGTTTAGTTAGTAATCATCCAGATTATAGTAAATTAGCTGCAAGAATTGCAGTAGATGATTTGCATAGAAGTACCAAAGATTGTTTTAGTGATTTAATTGAGGACCTATATGCATACATAGACCCTGAAACAAAAAAACATGCACCATTAATTTCTGATAATATCTTGGAAGTGATTAGAGAAAACAAAGAAGTTTTAGACAACCACATAGATTATAGCAGAGATTTTAATTACGATTATTTTGGATTTAAAACATTATCAAGATCATATCTTTTAAAGTTAAATGGAGAAGTAGCAGAAAGACCACAACACATGTTAATGAGAGTCGCAGTAGGAATTCATTCAAACGATATTGAAAAAGCTCTTGAAACATATGATTTAATGAGTGAAGGTTGGTTTACACATGCAACTCCAACATTATTTAATGCTGGAACAACTAAACCACAATTATCAAGTTGTTTCCTCCTAACTATGCAAGACGATTCTTTAGAAGGAATTTACAATACATTACACCAGTGTGCAAAGATTTCAAAGTCTGCGGGAGGAATTGGTCTTTCAGTTCATCCAATAAGATCTAAAGGTTCTTACATAAAAGGGACAAACGGTACAAGTAATGGATTAGTTCCTATGTTACAAGTCTTTAACGCGACCGCAAGATATGTTGATCAAGGAGGAGGAAAAAGAAAAGGTTCTTGTGCGATTTACCTAGAACCTTGGCATCCAGATATTTTTGAATGGTTAGACTTAAGGAAAAATCATGGAAAAGAAGAATTACGTGCTAGAGATTTATTCTATGCACTTTGGACACCCGACCTCTTTATGGAAAGAGTTGAAGCAAACGAAGAATGGAGTTTGTTCTGTCCGAATGAATGTGCAGGTTTACATGACGTATATGGCGAGGAGTTCAACAAATTATACCGAAGGTATGAAGCAGAAGGTTTGGCAAGAAGAACAATAAAAGCAAGGGATTTATGGGAAGCAATTGTTTCTGCACAAATTGAAACTGGAACACCCTATATGCTTTACAAAGATGCTGCAAATCAAAAATCAAATCAAAAAAATCTAGGCACAATCAGGTCTTCAAATCTTTGTACTGAAATAATTGAATATACATCTCCAGACGAGGTTGCAGTTTGTAATTTAGCAAGTATAGCATTACCAAAATATGTAGATCTTGAAAATATGAAATTTGACCATCAAAAATTATACGATGTTTCTTATAGAGTTGCATACAACCTCAATCGAGTAATAGATGTAAATTATTATCCTGTTGAAGAAGCAAGAAATTCAAATATGAGGCATAGACCAATTGGAATTGGTGTTCAAGGGTTAGCTGACACATTTGCAATGTTAAAACATAATTTTGATAGTGATGAAGCAAAACAACTAAACAAAGATATTTTTGAAACAATTTATTTTGCTGCTTTGTCATGTTCTGCAGATTTAGCAGTAAGAGATGGGCCATACGAATCATTCCCAGGTTCTCCAGCAAGTAAAGGAATTTTACAATTCGACATGTGGGGAGTAAAACCAAATTCTGGGAATTGGAATTGGGATGCTCTTAAAGAAAAAGTTGTAGAAACTGGAATTAGAAATTCATTACTTTTAGCACCTATGCCAACAGCATCAACCAGTCAAATCCTTGGGAATAACGAGTGTTTTGAAGCTTTCACATCTAATCTATACACAAGAAGAACTTTATCTGGAGAATTTGTTATCTTAAACAAACACCTTGTTAAGGATTTAATTGATACAAATTTATGGTCTTTAGAATTAAAAGATAAAATCCTAGAGGGGAAAGGATCAATACAAAACATAGACATAATACCTGAAGATATTAGAATGCTTTACAGAACAACATGGGAGATAAAACAAAAACACATCATAGACATGTCTGCAGACAGAGGAGCATTTATTGATCAAAGTCAAAGTTTGAACATACACATGACTGATGCAAATTCTGCAAAAGTCTCATCTATGCATTTTTATGGATGGAAAAAGGGATTGAAAACAGGAATGTACTATTTACGAACAAAAGCTGCTGTTGATGCAATTCAATTTACATTGGAAAAAGATAAGATGACAGATATGACAGTTAATAACTTGAAAGGAAGAGCTGAGGAAATTAGCAATATGGAACAAATAGCATGTAGTATTGATAATCCAGATGATTGTTTGTCTTGCGGATCATAATTATTCATTATTTTTCTTTGACCACAAATAATTTCCGAAATAAAAGCCAACACAGTTTACAAAAACATCAGAAATTTTGTTAGCCCAACTTTCAACTGCAAATTCAAAGGGAAGAAATAATTCCAAAATCTCCCAACTAAGAGATAAAAAAAAGAATATATACCAATTCCTTAACAAAAATCTACCAATAAAGGCCCATTGAATAAAATGCCCAAGAGACCAGAGATACCCATTAAGTAAATCCACAATAATCACATCACTATTTAATCTTCAATCAACAAGACAGCATCTCCAAGCCTTATTCGCCCTTCTTTAATTACAGAAGCATACCAACGAGACCATCCTGGGTATTTTTTTTCATCAATCCTCGCATAAGTTCCAGAAAAAAATGAAGAAGAAATTGTTTTACATGGGGTGGCTGGACCCGTCAACTGAATTATAGAATCACCAATCATTAATTTCAATCCAATTTCCATAACATCCCAATCAAAACCTAACAATGTTAGATTTTCTCCAGTTGAACCAGGGAATATTGAGTGCCCTTCTAAATTTAATTTTTGAATCAAATCTAATGAATACAAACAAACAGCCTTCAACTTCCCACCATGATGCTTCAAATCATTTTGCTTATCACCCACAAAACCATCAAATTTTAGTTCAATGTCATCTACTGGGAGTTTGGGAACACCCCCCATTGAAATATTAATTGAATGAATCAGACTCATTTTTTCCAATCACTTATTCAACATCGATTTGTGAGTCATCTGAAACTTTGCCCAAGTACTCTGGAAGTTCAACTCCAGCCATTTTTGCAACATCATGAATTGGAGGCAAACTCCTAACTAAACTACTAACAAAATTTGAGGTTGATGATGAACCATCACCAGCACCTCCATTTCCTCCATCCCAAACTGTGATTTTATCAATCTTCAGATTTCTAATTGCTTCAACTTGAGCACTTACCATAGATTCTATTTTCTCAACCATTAGTAATGTGGCTGCTGCACGTGCATCTCCTCCAGAACTTTGAATCAATCTTCCATAACCTTCAGCCTTGGCATCTAAAACTTGTTGAACACCCTTTGCTTCTGCTTCATATTTGAATAAAATAGCATCTGCTTCACCCTTTGCGACTCTACGAGCTCTTTCTGCCTCTGCTTCAGCAGCAATCTCAATTTGTGTTTTTGCAATTTCTTCACGAACAATTTCTTCAGCCCTCAACCTTTCTTGTTCAAGCACATATTGTGCTTTTTGAATTTCTGTTTCTGCAGTACGCCTTGCAACTTCTGCTCTTCTATCTGCTTCGGCTTCTTTTTCTGCTAATGTAGCATTATATTCTGCAATACTAGCAGCAGAGATATTTTCTCCTTCAACTGCCATTGATTCTTGCTCTTTAACGAAAACACGCTGATCTCTTTCTGCACTCTTTCGACCTTTTTGTGCTTCTGCTGCATTAATAGCGACTTCAATCTCTCTTTGTCTATTTGCTTGGGCCTCACCAATTGAACCATCTCTCTCAGCATTTGCAACATCAACCCTTGCAATATTCACTGCTTCTGCTGCTGCTTTCTTACCAATTGATTCAATATATTCTGATTCATCAGTAATATCTGTAATATTCACGTTGATTAAGTATAATCCTACTTTGTTTAATTCTTTACCCACATTAGACATAATTAATTCTAAGAAATTGTCTCTGTCTTGATTAATTTCTTCAATAGTCAACATAGCAATTGTTAATCTTAGTTGACCAAAGATAATTTCTTTTGCCTTTATCTTTTTTGGATTTTCTTCATCCTCTTTTTGTTTTAAAGTTAATTTTTCTGCTGCAACTTCAGCAATCTTTTCTAAACTTTTGTATCCTTGTTTTCCTGTAAAACAATTTGCATTTCTCGCATTTACAATTAATGAGTATATTTTTTTTGATTGATTATCTAGATTCCACTTTATATTTTCAGAAATTATCTTAGATTGAGTATAAACTGATGCATAATTTACCCCATCCCTAAAATAAAA
>NZKH01000023.1 GCA_002692465.1 Methanobacteriota archaeon
CAGACGAATAATCACAAAATCTCAACATCTACAACTCTACCAAGTTCTGAATTATCCCTCATTGCACCCAACACATATTCTGCTTTAGATTGATGAATGTCAATTATTGACTTGCTATCTTGCACATCAATGCTACCCACTGCTAAGTCAGAAATACTAATTAGCCCTTTTACCCAATCAAACATTTTTTGATGAGAAATTCCTTCATTAGATCCAATATTAATTCCTAAACTAACCATTCCAAATAAATCTGAATGTTCATTCCAATCTTTTTTCTTAGTGAAAACTGTTTTTGAAGATGCATCAGATTCTGGGATTTCAGATTCAATTAGTTCTAAACCGTGAACTTCTTGCAAAATAGAAACCATACCAAGTTCTTCAAAAGAAACCAAAGACCAAGCCACTCCTGAATTACCCATTCTACCTGTTCTTCCAATTCTGTGAACATAGCTGTCAACTTGTGTTGGTAAGTCATAATTAACAACTAAATTAACGCCATCAACATGTAAGCCTCTTGCTGCCACATCAGTTGATATTAACAAGTCAATATTTCCTGACTTAAATTCTGTCATGACTTTTTCACGCGCACTTTGAGACATATCTCCTTGTAAAGAAGAAATTTTTTTATCTAAAACCTTTACAAATCTTTGTTGAAGCATTTCTACCATTCTTTTTGTATTACAAAAAACTAATGCTTGCCCATCAAAACCGAAATCTGATAGAATATTATTTAATGCCCAACTTTTATTTATTCTACCAATTTTACTAAATTTTTGTGTAATATCTGGAATTTCTAGTTCTAATCCTGAAGTCAATACATGTTCTGGATCATCCATAAACTCTGAGGATAGATTTAAAATTTCTTGAGGGAAAGTCGCGCTAAACAATAATGTTTGTCTTTCTGAATTTAATTTCTTTACAATCCACTCAACATCTGGAAAAAATCCCATGTCAAGCATCCTATCAGCCTCGTCCAATATTAACATTTTAAGTTTAGAAACATCTAAATCCCCTCTACGAATTAAATCTATGATTCTACCAGGAGTTCCCACAACAAGCTCTAATCCTGATTCTAATAACTTAATTTGAGGCTCAATCCCAACACCACCATAAAATGCTGCCATTCCTAGGTTTTTAACTCCCTTTAACCAATTTAACTCCTCATAAACTTGTGAGGCTAATTCCCGCGTTGGTGTTAATATTAAAACTTGTAATGATTTGTTTTCAAGACATTTTTCGATTGCAGGAATACCAAAAGCAGCAGTTTTGCCTGAACCTGTTTTTGCTTGCCCTAGAATATCCCTCCCTTCTAAAGCAAAAGGAATTGATTCTTTCTGAATGTCTGTTGTAGAAACCCACCCCTTTAGATTAATTGCATCTAAAATCTCTTTTGAAAGATTGAATTCACCAAACGTGTTATTTTGCATTTACTCAACTCAATTAAAGCATTTCACTTTCTTTAATTTCTTTTTGCAATTGCCCAGTCCAGTACTTCAATGCATTTTCTTTATTCATTGGCCTTCCTGTTTGGCGAACATGTTCTAGGATATATTGCCTAAATTTTTGAGCTTTTGTCCTATTAACTCCATTTGGTGTAATACCATCCCACATTTTTTCAAATCTTTCAATATTTGAATTCATATTACCACTGCTCATACTCACACCTATGACTCGGCGACTAACATCTCCATATTAACGATGACGTATGGATAAAATGCTAACTTCCCTCATTTTTTTCTTTAATTTTTATATTTACATCCTTATTTATTTCTTTTTCCAAAGGGTCTATAGGTTCTGCAGGAGCAAGGTATTTATTCTTCTGAATTTCATTTCCTTCTAGTTGATCATCCTTGCTGTATTCTGTCAATATTTCTTTTAATTGATTATTTTTTTCCTTATTTAACAACTCAAATGAAAGATCCCTAAGTTCATCTTCACTCATTAATCTAGGAAGCATTTTCACACAATTCATTCTTATTTCTAAATCTGAATGTCTACAACCCCTGATTATTAATGAGTTAACTCTACTACTAGCGCCCAATCTTTCCAAAGCTTGTACTGCTCTTTGTCTAACAGGTTTAAAAGTATCAAATAAGGCCATTTCTGCAAAAATTAATGCTTGTCTCGGTTCATGATGAGTTACCGTTCTAATCGCCTTAGATGCGTTATCTCGCACTTGATCATCTTCATCTTGTAGTGCCCAGCCAACTAAATCCCAAGCAATAGCAGATTTTCTATTTGCAACGTTTGAAAGTAATTTTGAAGCCCTCCTCCTCAAGTCAACATCGTCATCTCTTGACAGCACATCTAAATGATTCATAGCAGCTTCAGGCCATTTTTTCAATAATTCATTTAATGCTTTCCAAGCACCGTCTCTTCTATATTTTAATTCATGCCTTAGTTCAATATAGAGTAAAACTTCACAACCAGAAGGGAATATTGGAACAGATGCAATAAGAGATTTTATTGCTGTTTTACGTACATCGGCATCGTCATCATCTAATAATTCCGCTAAAATATCCCATAAACCATCAGGTTTTCTACATGCACAAATATGCAATATTTGTAAAGATGCAATTCGTATTTCAGCCAAATTATCATTTAAACCTAAAATTAAAGCATCGTAAATTTGATCATTATTCTTATTATTCAAACGGGGTAATGCCTTAATCCCATCAACTCTATTTAAGAGGATATTTTTTCCATCAAGATCCAAATGTTCCAACTTATATTCCCGTATTTTACCAATTGCCAAAGGTAATATATTCTCATATAATTCCTTTAATTCAAAAATACTTAACTCATAACCATCCCATTTTGATTCTGGAGGTTTTAATGAAGTTTCAACATCAACTTCCTTTTCAAAATTCAAAGGTTTTCCAGTTTTTGGGTGCCTTGCTACGTATTTCGACATGTTCGGATTCAACCACCCGCAAGGTGTCATCTTCAATAACCCTCACTAATACAGTCAATAAACAGGGAGAATTGATGGAAGTTTTTGAGAGATTTGTTTTTAATAAAGGACTTCTTTACCCTGGAGCAATAAAACCTGACTCTGTTCAACTAAAAAATATAAAAATGCTTTTACATGAAAGAGACGGTTTTAACATGAATAGAATTAGAAAAATTGCCAAATTACATCCAAATTCAATTTGGGATCCTGAAAAGGCGGATTATGGATCATTGGTAGATTCCATCATGTTAGGATTTACTTATGTCACAATCGATGGATGGATTGATGTGTCAAAATTAAAAATCTCACACGCACTATGTAAAAATGCAATTACAAAATTCACATTAAATAAATCTATAGAAAGAATAATTGAGCGCCTTGATGCTTTAAAAAATGAAATTCAAAGACCAATATTAATCATTGGTTCTGAACCAGGAGACATCCAACAATTTTTTGATATAATTAACCCGAAATTAGCAAAATTTTATGACTGGTATATTGCACCCTCGAGTTCAAATGAAATTCTTTCAAATTCATATATTAAAATTAAAGGTTGGTGCAAATCATCTCAGGGAGTGATTATATGAAAAATATAACTAATGAAATTATTGACTTACTAAATGCCACATGGATTAATTCGCCAAATTCAGCACTATCAAAAAAATTCATAATAAGATTTTGGAGTCTCGACACACAATGGATGGATTTTTCAAATGCAGAAAAATTGATTGATGAACTGATTGATAAAGAATGGTTAATTGTAAATGAGGAAGAAATTAAACCTAATTTCAAAATAAATAGCAAAGAAATTTCTTTTGGTTGGAGGCCCAATAATATAATACACTCCGAACTACCAAAAAATAATGCTGTAGAAAATGTCAAAGCCTCAACAAAGCAAGAAAATAAGGAGGTAAATTTATCAATTTCAAATGAAGATTTTTCAAGGACCGAAAAAAGATTGATAAGGTATATTTCTGCAAAAACAGGCATATTAAAGGAGGAAATTACTAGAAGAGCAAAGAGAAAAAAGAGAAGTTTAAGCCAAATCACAAATTCTCTTTGCTTACTATTAATCGCAAAAGAGCAAGGTATGGATATGGAAGAGTTTATTGAAACGATCTAATTTTCATTTGATTCAACCAACAATACAGGCAATACAACCAAAGACAATATTACAGAGAAAAATACTGTTAAAGAAGTAATTAAACCAAATTCCCTTACTACAGGAGTGGGTGAAAGTGTCAATACTGCAAATCCACAAATTGTTGTTCCTGCAGACATCAACAATGCCAAACCAGTAGATGAATGCATCTTACTTACGGCCTCCCAATTGTCATCTGAATCTTTAATTTCTTCCTCAAATCTACGCCACACATGTATTGCATAATCAATACCAATACCAATTGTTAGTGCTGAAACCATTATTGTCAAAACATTCCATTGCAATCCTAAAGCAGCCATTGAACCAACAACCCAAAAAGCAGCCACGCCCACAGGAGCAATTACAACCAATGCAGGTGTAAACCTACGAGTTAACAACATTAAAACAAAGAATGAAACTATCAAACTGATTGAAGTAGATTGTACTTGGGAATTTGTCATACCCGTCAAAACCGTATCTATCTTAACCATATCCCCAGTTAAATGAACAACAGCACCATCACGAGCTAATTGATTTGAAACATCATCAATTCTGTCTTTCAAATCCTTAACAATTTCAGTATTTTCAATATTTGTTCCTGAATTCACATAAATACTGATTCTCAATTTTGTAATTTCACCATCATTATCGATTAAGGCTGCATCATTAACCCTTTCTTGCCATGTTGAACCTGTTAGTGGATCACCAACAGAGTTATTTTCAGTCAAATTTTTAAGTGCAAATCCTAAATTTATTTCTTGATTAGGGTCTATTTTTCCAACCTCATCACCAAATAATTTCAAATTATAATTTTCTCCCCAAGTTGGATCTAATTCTAATGCATCCCGAATTATTGTATAAATGCCATTATATTGTGTTCTATCTGAACTGTCTGAAGATTTAACAACACCTTTAGTTAAAGGTAAAGTATCATCCAAATATTGCATAGAATCAAGTAAATTTTCACCACTCTCAATTGAATACTTAGAACCCAATGGTTCTATTAGAACATAAACCATTTGTATGCTAGAATAGTCGTAAGAATCTTGTAAGTCGCTTCTTAATTCCATAACGGGCATTTCCTCATCAAGGAAATCTGTTAAATCAAATTCTGTTTTTATTACCATTGCACCAAAAACAGAGCTTACGGTTAAAAGACCTGTTATAATCATAATAATTGCTTTTTGTTCTTTTTGAAATGTCATCACACCTGCTAATTTATCGCCAAGCGAACCAGTGGATGCCAAAGAAAGTGTCCCTCCAGAAACTCTTTCGCCAACAACATGCATACAGCCTACAATTACAGTAGAACAGAAAAATGCACTAACTACACCTAAAGATAAAGAAATTCCAAAGGATTTCAGAGGAGGTAGAGGAGAAAGTAAGTTTGCCATAAAGGCGGCAACTGTCGTTATTACAGCTAATGAAAGAGGCAATGCCAAATTTTGAATCGAATTAAGCCAAGCATCTACTGTAGATTGCCCTTTGTTACGATTTATTTCATACCTTTTCTGTAAATGTATTGAATAATCTATACCTAAACCCAAAACTAATGGTGCCACTGCCACATCTAAAGCAGTAAATTGCACCTCAAAAGCGCTAAGTAATCCATAAGTCCAAGTCAATGCCATCATTAGCCCAGTTAATGGAAATAATACGCCAGTAATTGTTTTGAAAGCAAGAGAAAGAACCACTACAACAACAGTTAAAGCAAGTAAAATCAACAATGCAAAACTTTTCATTGTACTTTCATCAACATCATAACTAATAATATCCATAGAGATTGATGAATAAGTTAAATTTGAATCTAATGAAATATCATTCAAAATATTTCTTAATTCCACTTGAGTGGCCTTTGATTGCTCTGGACTTAAATCGGAATTAATATCAATAATCCAAAGAGTTGATGTTGCTGAAGGTGTTGGATCAATTGTAGTATTTCTATCATCAATCCAAGATTCCAAACCATCGCTAACTAAATCATTACTGATTATTGCTGACGTAACAAAATTCCCATATGCCAAAATTTGTTCGTTTGAAGAAATCTCTGAAATTCCAAGATCTTCGGGGACAGTCCTTTCAAGTAAATCATTCCAATCAGTTACAGATGAAAGATTACTCCCCCCATCATTTTCATGAAGAGCAAGATTAATTATCTCAGACAATGCAATAATACCCTCAATCTCAGTACCATTATTTGGCGTACTTGATAACAATTTATTGTAATCATTATGTTGCATAAGCAAAGATTCTATAGAAAGTATATTTCCCCCATCCTTCATCTCAACATTAACTAAAATTTGTCTAGTTTGGTTTCCCATTTCGATTCCAAACTCTTCAGCAGCTTCACTTGCTGAATCAGAAGGAGCAAATTCAGCTATTTCTGTATTAAAAGAAGGTAAAGGATAAAGCTGAAAAGCCAAAACAAATGTAACAAGAAAAGAAATTAGCAAAACTGGCAATGAGTATTTAGAAAAATTTGATGAAAAACGATGCTTGTCTTCTACCATTCCATCCCCGCCCTTGTAATTGGCAGAAGTTATCTTTCATAAGCAATAGAGTCTATACCAAAAATAAAAGACTCCAAAGGTTCAATAAAGAGACTCTTCTCGCAGACTCGATTTCCATGCCAATAAAGGTCCTACAAAAAGAAGGAAACGAATTGAAACTAAGATTTGAAGGTGAAAGCCACACCTCACTAGAATTATTTAGATCTAAACTTGATGAAAGTAATTCTGTTGAATATGTAAACTTCTTCCCTGGCCACCCTGAATTAGATGACCCTGAACTATATATCAGAACCAAGGGTAAAGCAAACCCTGTAAAATTAATTCAAGACGTTTGTAAAGACATTTCAAAAGAATTTGGTTCAATCACTCTTAAGGAGTGATTCTGTGGCAATAGCCACAATCTCAGAGATTGAAAGAAAGGTTGGCTTAGACACATATGCCGTCGAAAATGAAGGTATTGGCGGAATAATAAAAGTAAAAATATCTGATTTTAGAGTAGAAGAATCATTTAAAAAGATTGGATTAGACCCCAAAGGAAGATTTTCAGTAGTTGAAGTAACACTTAGAAATTGGGAAACAAATAGATTCATAAACAGGTTTGCTAGAGAGCTTAAAATTTCAAGAAATAGAATTTGGTTTTCAGGAACAAAAGATAAAAGAGCAATAACTAGCCAATTAATGATTGTAGACGCACCAATTCATAAAATTGAAAAAGTTGAATTAAATGATGTTAAAATCTCATATATAGGGAGAACACATCAAAAATTAAAATTTGGAGACCATCAATCAAATAAATTTACAGTAATTGTACGTGGTTGTGCAAAAATTGATGGAACACCCATGAATGATGATGAAGCAATGGAAAACATCAATTCTATTATAACAAATATGAAAGAAAGATTGGGTGACGGGATTTTCCCAAATTGGATAGGTCCCCAAAGATTTGGAGGAGTAAGGGCAGTTACTGCCGAAGTAGGTAAAAATATAATTGAAAATGATTTTGAAAAGGCAGTTGATACTTACATAGGAATGATTAGTCAATTTGAAAATGAAGAAGTATCTAAATTTAGAAAATTATGGAACGATTCAAAAGATATTGAAAAATGCTTAGAAATTATTCCAGACAGATTGAATTATGAAAAAAAGATTTTACTAGAGTTGAAAAAATCAAATAATCACATATCAGCATTCAAGACATTGCCAAACAATTTACAATTAATGTTCATACATGCAGTCCAATCAAAAATTTTCAATAAATATTTAGCCTTACGAATAAAATCAGAATTATCTTTAAACAAGCCATTAAAAGGAGACATAGTAGGGCATTTAACAGAAAAAAGGAATGTTGACTTAAAGACATTAACAATTGTTGAAAAAGATTCGAAAAATAGAATCGAACATAACTGTAAATTAGGCAGATTAGCAGTAACAGGACCCCTTCCTGGTTTTTCTGAGATTCTTGCCGAAGGCGATTCAGGAAAACTCGAAAGTGAAATAATTTCAGAAATGAAATACAACAAAGATAGTTGGCAGATCGAAAAAATACCGCGTTTATCCTCTTCAGGGTCACGAAGAGCATTAACAAGTACATTTTCAAACCTTACAATTGAGACATGTTCAAAAGAAGTTGAGAAGGATGAATCTAAAATTTGGGACGAGGGGCCACAAAAAGGAGACAGATGGAATCCAGAAGGGGCATCAATTAAATTTAAATTTGAACTACCGCCTGGTTCTTATGCTACAGTATTCCTAAGAGAAATTATGAGATCCCCAATAAACCACTATTGAAATCAAAGAAGCCGTCCCATTCCAAGAACTTCTATTTCTCCAACACCTTCAATACTACTCATTTCTGCTTCAAACTTGTCAACAAGTCCCTCTGCATCTTCAATTACTGCGTGTAATTCTATGAACATTAAACCAAATGCTAAAGGCTTTTTCTCAACATTATGGACTTTTCCAAGTGATTCATCTAAGTTCTGTAAAAGACCCATCAAATCGTCTACATTTACTTCAATATCAGGGTCAGGCATTATCTTGTATTGTACAGCTACTTCACCCATATTTACACCTCAAGGTCCTGTGAAACCGCAAGTAGGGCATATGTATGTTACACCTTGATTCCTACAAATAGGACTTCTTCCAATAGGTGTCCCACACTCTGGACATGGAAATGATGTGGAATTTGATTCTACTAATGGAACTCCTGAGGAATTACAAACTTCTGCTCTCTCTGCCATATTATCTTCGAAGCGCCGACTGACTCCCACTATATGAGCATATAGGGATTTATTTTGCTTTGTGCAATCTAAAACCCATGGCCGTTTTTTCGTTTTCTTCTTCTTTTTTGTCCTCATAAAATGAATTTAAATCAGAAAGAATTGATGTTGCAGAATTTTTCCAAGGCAAATGATTTTTACAAATCAAATATACTTCAGAGGAACTATTTCTACTTGCATCTGGAGAATATCTTTTCACACTAGAAAATCTAGGTTTAACCAAATTAATCAAATTTTCAATACCTTCACCTTGGAATATTTTTGTTACAAAATTACCACCTGGACAAAGTAATGGCAAAGAAAAATCAAAAACAGAAGCAACCAATTGCATTGAAATTATTTGATCCCTAGACCAGTTTCCTGTAAGATTAGGAGAAATATCTGAAACAATCGAATTTATCATAGAACCCGAAAATGCTTCAACGACTCTACTTTGTGTTTCATCAACAGTAATATCACCGACTATAAATGTACAAAATTCAATTGGTTCACAAGGTTCTAAATCAACACCTACAACTTTTCCTCCATCTCCAGCACATTCAACTGAAACTTGCGACCAACCGCCGGGATGTGCACCCACATCCAAAACCAAATCACCCTCTCTGATGACATTAAATTTCTCCTGGATTTGTAATAACTTAAATGCAGATCTCGCTCGATAACCAGAATTTTTAGCCTTTTTTCTCCAAGCATCACGCCTATGAGAATCTGCCCACCTGTCCGCCATATCTTCCCGAAGTTAGACAAGCGAATAAAAGACCCGTAATGTTTGGGACATATTGAAGCGGATGATGAGAAATAACAACAGGGCATTAATTTCAATATTTATTTTAATAATATTTACATTAAATGGAACCATAATTAATTCTGAATCCTTCTCAAAAGAACTGGTAAAAGGAATTGAAACTACAGGTGGTTCAACTATAATTTTAGAAGAATACACAGCAACATGGTGTCAAGTATGTGCAGAAATAGACCCAGAGATTAAAGAATTAGCATTAATGCATAATGAAAGAGTTGCCCTAATCGCACTTCATCCTGCTGACGGAGTTGATGATCTTGGAAATTATGCTAGTTCAAAAAGAATTAGTCTGCTTTTCAATAATTCCTCTTCAATACAAGCTCCAACATTCCTATTAGATGGGAAAATGGCAATGGAAGGTGCAAATGAAATAAACATGCTTAATTCAAAAATTATGCAAACACAAAGTAAAAAATCAAATTTTACAGAAATTTATTTTTCTGCTAAAAGAATTAATAATTCAATAAACTTTGAAATGCACCTTGATTCAGAATCAACTGGCTCTGCAAATATCATGATTATTGAAAATGAAGTAGTTTCAAATAACCATATTGGAGATTTAAATAAATTTGATAATGTGTTAATAGAGATGATTAGTATAGATTTAATGAATAAAACACTAATTTCAGGAAATAATGAATGGAATTTTATTACAAATCAATCAGAAAATAAAACAATAATTTTAGCAACATATAACATTGAAGGAAACGTAAATGTTGAAAATTTTGGCTTTTTAGCGACTCACGAAATACAAAATGAAAATATTACATCTGTTTTAGGTGCTGTAAAAATTGTCCAAGGAGACATTTCCAAAGAAGAGAACATTCTTTACATTTCAATATTCATAATGATTTTTTCTTTAGGTGTCTTTGCTGCATTAGGAAAATTAAATTCGGAACCAAAAAATGAAGAAAATGAATAAACTTGAAAAATTAATAAAAAATGATGTTTTAATCCGAATGTATTATGTGCTAGTATGCCAGTAAACATAACATGAAGGAGCGTCTGGAGCAAAAGAGTTTAACATGGCCAATACTAAATGAATGGTTAATAGAATATACAGTAGAATCCAGCAATGGATCTGAACATCATCTTGATGTAATTGAAGCAATTGACATTAAAGAAGTCCAAATTAAACTTTTTTCACACCTAAGAGAAAAATATCCTTCCGAGGTTAGGATTGAAGTTACAATTTTAATGCTAGAAATTGTCCAACACAATGCTGAAATAGATTTATTCAATACACATGAAGAGTATATTCCATGAACTATTAATTGCTAGTTTTATTTTTATCCCAAGAACCTGAATGATGAAGATCATAAATCGCATATGAAGAGATTAAAAGTAACAAATTAGCTATATGGGCAGCTGTACAGTATTGACAAAATACACCTAATTCAAAAATTTCAACATAAATAAGCCATAATATTGGCAACATACCCAAAGCAGGAATAACAAACAGAGCATTAATCCAATTGCCAATTTTCGGATCATCTGGCGAATTTCTTAACACTAAAAGAATAAACAACATTGTTGCAAAGGATAACATTCCTAAAATACCCCAAGGAATTCCAAAAAACGGGTCCGTGTTGTAAGAACCATTAGAGATTACGTCCCCACAATTAAATACACTAAATGCTGAACAACCAGAATTTCCTCCGACTTCATGTAACTTTTCATGAATATAATAGGTATGAGTACTAACTAAATATCCTCCAAATGCCAAAATTATTGACCCTGAAACAATCCTTGATTGGTCATTATTAAACTTAGTTGAAAAAAAGTTTTTACTCAAAGGAATTGTAAGAAAGAATCCAAAAAGGATTATAATAAGGTAAAGATAGAGAGGCCAATCCATATTATTCACCCATTTACCTCATCACATAATTGGTTTTCCCCACCATCTTTACAAATTAAATTTGCTAATTCAATACCGATTTCATCTAAAGAATCTGTCATTCCATTCCAACCAACAATTCCATTTGGTTTTAAAATCATATAATGAGGGGTCCCTCTAGGACCATATTTTTCAAAAATTTCATTACTTGTATCATCAATATAAACTCCTGGATGAACTCCTCCTGGACGAGTTGAGCAATCTGCCCCGTCACTTTTACATCCTGGATGTGAAAGTTTCTCCTGGAACGCTACTATTTCTTCTATAGATGAAACATGGCCCGGAATTGGCAATTGAACAGCGATTATTACAAACTGCACCCGATCCCTTACACCATAATCAGTTAACTGACTATCTAAAGAACTTAATTTATGAGCAGTATCCCAACAATAAGGGCAATCTGTATCTAAAAATTCCATTATTGTGAATACACCTTCTGAATGATTTCCTGACCAATTAAAATCCAAATTTTCATACAAACGATAAGAAAACCAATCCGAAGTGTCATTTCCCGGAAGGTGAGCTAAGGCCGTAAAATCGGGCGCCATATCTCCTTTTTCAATTCCTGTTTTTACTCCATTAGTATTGGCAAAAACAAAAATAAATGATACAATCAAAAGACCTACTATGAATATTGCTGCAGGCATCCATTCTGCACCATGTTCTTCTCTTTCTATACGAGTGAATCTCAATTTAAACACCTAATCCAATTTCTTTAATTAATGATTTAGCAGTGAACCTTACAGCCTCATCGCTCTGAAATTCGCATTTAAAACCACTATCATTTAATTTTTTAACCTCCAACATTGCTTTTGGAACATCTCCTGCCCATCCTCTATCTCCACCTGTAAATTCAATACTTACATCTGAAAATCCAGATTCTTCAATTACAAGTTGAGCAATTCTACTGACTGAGCAAGTATTAGATGAGCCAAGATTTACATAATTTAACTGATCATCAAAATTGTTCACTACGTGAATCATTGCCCTAGAACAGTCAATTACTTCCATATATGACTTTTCTTGTAAACCATTTCCTAAAACTTCTAACCTGCTTGGATCTTTTTTTAATTTATGAATAAAATCAAAAATAACACCATGTGTTCCTCTAGTTCCAATTATATTTGCAAATCTAAAGATCCATGCTTTAATACCAAAAGTTCCAACCCATGCACTAATTAATCCCTCTGAGCCTAATTTTGATGCACCATACAAACTTATTGGAAATAGAGGGCCGTAGTCTTCAGGCGTTGGCATTAATTTAGCCTCTCCATAAACAACTGACGAGGAAGAAAAGGCGATATTTTTACATCCATTTTTTCTCATTGATTCTAAAACATTATATGTTGCAATTGTTCCTTGTTTAAGGTCTGTATCTGTAACAGAAGTGCCTAAACGAATATCTGGATTGGCTGCTAAATGATACACTAAATCTATTCCTTCCATTGCCTTAGTTAGCATTTCTAAATTTAATAAATCTCCAGTTACTAATTCAACATTACCAGTTGAAAGGGAATTCTCTAAGAATTCTTTCCTTCCGCTAGAAAAATTATCATAAACAACAACTTCATTTCCAGCTTTAATCAATTCATCAACTAAATGTGACCCAATAAATCCAGCACCTCCAGTTACAAGTATACGGCTCATTATGCATTTCGGAGTACTCATTCTGTTTTGAATATATTTACTAACAACTACAAACAAATGTTTTTCATAAATACATTAGGCAAGACCAAATACAAATTAGCATTGCAAGCAATAATGCAAGGTGATGAGGGAAAAAAACCAAATGACGATTATGTCATTATTGGAATACCTCTCTATAATTCAGAGGAAACTATTGCGTCAATTATTTTTTCATGCTTAGAATATGCAGATGAAGTAGTCTGCATAGATGATTGTTCATCGGATAAATCCGCAGAAATTTCAAAAGATGCTGGTGCAACATTAATCTCACACGAAAAAAATCGTGGAGTTGGTGGAGTTGCCAAGACATTTTTTAATTATGCAAAAGAAAAGAATGCTTCAATTGTTGTTCTAATTGATAGTGACGGACAACACGACCCTGAAGATCTACCTAAAATGATTAAACCACTCTCAGAAAATAAAGCAGACTTAGTAATTGGCTCAAGATTCGTCAGCGGTGGTAAAAGTAAGGATATGCCTATATATCGTAAATTCGGTTTAAAATTGATAAATGGCGTAAGTAAATTACACTCCAGACAACATATAAGAGATACGCAATCCGGTTACAGAGCATTTAACAAAGCAGCAATAAATGCAGTTAGATTTGAAAACGAAGGAATGAAATCCTCATTGGAGATTTTAGAATCCATTTCAGAAAAAGGGTTAAGGATCCTTGAGATTCCTACAACAATTAGATATGATTTAAAAAACACATCCAGTTTACATCCCATCCCTCACGGAATTTCTGTATTTAGTTACGCATTATCAGCATTATCTCAGAAAAGACCATTCTTGGTATTTGGATTACCTGGTTTAATTATGGTAATAATTGGAGCATTGTTTGGTTTAAGGACCATAAATCATGTTTCTGAATGGACGGGAGTTACTGTAGGTCCTGGAGTAACCTTCGTTTGGATTGGTGCCCTTGGAATCCCACTATTAGTATCTGGAATTGTTTTACAATATGCACGCAAAGTACTCTATGATTCAATCCAATAAAAATTAGCAATTTTCAGGGGTTTAATTCATGGTATCAACCCGACTCGGGGTGAATGTGACAAGTGAAGACAGCTCCCATAGCATGTATAAAAAAGCCATGAACTATGGTACTGAAAAAATAAGTGTCGCAAATAAAAATATTGATCAAGTAATTGAAAGAGTTGGAGAAAGAGTAACTGAGAATCTAGATAAAACTTACAAAACTGTTCTTGCGGCTCCTGTGGTAACACTTGCATTTATGATACTAATTACGGGATGGTTTGCATATTCAGCAAAAGATTTCGAAGAACAGATAGTGGGAGATGTTGAAATATATCTCCCAGAAGGTGCTGAATCAACCGATCTTTTACTAGAAGTTAGAGAACAATGGTCTACCGATATATCTCTAATTTATATTCAAACAAGCAATGCAAAATATGAAAATGAAGGACTTAATGTAACTGATGAAAGTATCTTGAAAGAAATTAGTTGGGTCGAAGGTGATGATGAAAACATTGGGGAAAGTTCCACAAGAAGAGGTCTCGATTACAAAAAAGATGACCGAGGGAAGGAAGATGGTATTGTTTGGGTACTTTCAATTTCACAAATAATCAAGGAAGCAAATAGTAGCGATGGGAGATTTGTTAAATCTCTCTGTGAACATGGATTAGAAGAAAGAGTCCCTCTTTCAATTCCATGTTCTGAAACAGATCAAGGCCCATGGGGAAGTTATAGCATTCCTGACCAAGATAGAATTGATGAAATTGTTTCTAGATTAGAGGGTTCATTATCGGGGATGGTGTATGACTCTAACGATGATGGAATTTGGGATACCACATTCATTTTAATTGGTTTAAGGCATGATCTATCTAATGCAGACCACAAAGATTTTTCAGAAATACATATTCATGCACAAAATATACTAGACAATAGAAGTTCTGTTGGATTTTCTCAAACAACAATGACCCTTACAGGTTTAACTAAAGTTTTAGAAGATATTTCAGACGCGGTTTATGATGATTTAACACAAATAATGCCCTGGAGTTTGATTTTTGTTGTCGGAATTGTCACCTTATTACACCGAAGTTGGAAAATTGTACTTATCTCTGGGATCCCAATAGTAATGGCCTTAGCCGTAACAATAGGTTCTACAGTAGTATTCGATGTCATGTTAACTCCAATGATTATTTCAGCAGGACCAATCCTTGTGGGTTTAGGTGTTGATTATGCATTACACCTTGTTAATCGAATAGAAGAATCGAAAAGAAGAATTTTAGATGAAATTCATGAAAGAAATTACAAATCTAGACAACTAGGAAAATCAGAAGAATTTTTACCAGATAGTTGGGATTCAGATTTGTTTAGAGAAGCAGTAATGGAGACAATGGGAACTACAGGTAAAGCAGTTCTTTTATCTGCAATCACTACAATGATTGGTTTTGGAGTCTTAACAATTAGTAATTTAGTTCCAATTGTTCCAATGAGGACTGTCGGAATTACTCTTGTTCTTGGAATTCTATGTACTCTTCTATTTTCTTGCATTCTAGTTCCAGTCTTAGCCTGGTTGCTAAGATTCAATAAAAGAGCAAATCCCTCTTCTTGGAAAAATATAGGTAAAATGCCTGTAAAATATTTTGCTGTAATATTAATCGTTACAGCATTATTTTCTGGTTGGGGATTAATGTATATGCAAGAAGAATTAAGCAAGCCCATTGCTGGTTCTTCTGAAGCACCAGAGGGCATTAAATCTCTTGACACATTAGCAAACTATTCTGTTGAATTCCAATCTGGACAAACTAGTATGTTCATATTTTCAGCTGAAGAAAGAAGTTCACTTAATGGAACAACTCAAATAAGAGACCTTCCTGTACTTGATACAATAAATTTGGTTGAAAATAGAGTCTCTGAAGTAGATAATACTACGACAACAAGTCTAATCACATTTCTAAAAAGTATCCATGTCACAATAGGCTTGGATGGAAATAATGTATATACTGATAGCCTATGGGGAATATTACACAGTGAATGTTGGGAATGGGATGGAGATAGTGATATCGATTTTACAGAATTGCCATTATGTGCATCATTATTCGCAATGGAACAATTAGATTCTGGTTCAAGGGCAGAATTAAGAGGAGACCTAGTAGATGTTTCTTTAGACACTTTAAGTGAAGAAGTCAGATCAATGCTGATGAATGAAAATGAAACAAAAACTCTAGTTTATGTTGAACAACCATACATGAACCTAATTAAAGCAGGAGGACTTAGAGATGAAATTGATTTAATTTTAGCTGAAGAATCAATATTACTTGATACCAGAACTAGCAAATTAACGGGAGGTCTACCAGTCTCTTTAGATATAAACAAAGGAATTCATGACACACAAGCATTAACAACAATAGTTACACTATTTGTATTAACTGCTTTTCTTGTAATGGTTTTTAGAAATTTAAGAATTGGAGTGAAAACAATGATTCCTGTAGCTATTGTAATTTTGTGGCAACCATTACTCATGAGAGGTGGAGATGTAAATGTAAATGTATTTACTGCAATGGTTGGAAGTATTGTGTTTGGAATAGGTGTAGACGATTGTATCCACATGATTGAGAGAATAAGAGAGGAAGGAGAAACTCCTACAGGTTTGGCACGTTCTATAGAATCTACAGGCCAAACTATTTTTGAGACTAGCGCTACCACAATGGCTGGAATCGCGGCAGGATTCCTTGTAGCATTCCCTGGATTAGAAAATTTCTTCATGCTAATGTTTTTATTAATCGGGTTTGCATTCTTAACTTCTGTATTCCTATTACCTGCAATTATAACAGCATGGTATGAAACAAAATCTAGACTTTCTGGAAAAGGAACTTGGATTAAATTTGAAGGTGATGCTTTAATTGATACATCAGACGATCTTGTTAAAGACGCGGTTTTATTAAACGAATAAAGTATTTGAATAAAAATACCATTACCGTGAAGTTCAAAAACAGAAGCGAATCTGGAAATCTGAGGGAGTGGAAGGACCGCTGACAGGGTTAGACCCTGAGGAAAGTCCCCTCTCCATAGTGCGAGATGACCAGAAATGGAGTCAGGAATGGCTGGCAATATAGTAGAAACGAACAATTATGGGTGTTAACGATGAATCTGAAAAGAGGAGATTGCTCAACAATTGCTGAAACGAATATCCTCATTGGAGCAAGTCCAAAAAATCCCGTAGAGGTTGCACGCTTAGGGAAGGGTAGGACGCATAGTTGAATGCGGTCAACCGAAAGGTGAACAAAAAGGGGCTTACTCTTCACTCCCTCAACATTAAACTTCTTTCCAGGATTTTCCATCCCACCATTTTGCAGGATTATTACCTTCAATCCTCCAAGTATAACCTTTTTCATCTGTCCATTGCCTAACCGAAGTATTATTTTCTATGGGAGTGGTTTTTATTATTGGCTCAGGATTCATAATTACAGGATTAATTTTTGGAGGAGGCGGTAAAGGAGGAAGTTTTGAGATTTCCACTTTAGATTTAGGAATTATTATTTCTTCATCTCCATCATCTTCTTCATAATATTCTTCAAAATACTCCTCCTCTCCACCATACAAAATAAATAGCAAAGAAATTGTGATGATTATCAATATAAAAATACCAGCAAAAATTGTAGTTGAACCTCCAACACTGGAGAATAAAGAGCTTTCAGGTTCTAAAACAGAAACTAATGAACCTTCCCCAAGATATTCATCATTCCAACGTACTTCTATCCACTGAACTCCAGTTTCACTAGGTGCCCAATCAAGAGCAACTGATGATTTTGAATTAACATTTACAATTATTGGCTCCATAGAAATCATGTATTCCCCGTCTGCTGTCTTAACAAAAACAGTCAGATTTGTTTCAGCATCTGCATTTCCGTTGTTTTCAACAGTAACAACTACCTTTATTGGATCGCCGACAGAAATACCTCCATATTTTGAATATGTAATGTCACTAATTACTAACATTGGCTGATAAGGTAAAATCAACCATGATTCAAAAGGAGAGCTTTCGCTATTATCTTCATCAGAAATAAGATTTCCAGATGCATCAGAACCTTCTATCCATAGATTGAATATTAATTCTTCATCTATTGGCAAGTCATTAAGTCTCTCATTTAGTTGAAATAATACTGAAATAGAATATGTACCAGCTATTGGATCTTCGAAATCTAAATTTTCAATCACATCAGAAATTAAATAATCTCCTGGAGCCTCACCTACAGAATTAATTGACCAATGAACAACTATAGAATCTGGAATTAATTTTATGGTTTCCTTAATTTTAAAATCAATCACTAAATTTTCAATTTCCTCTCTAGACAGTGAAATATCTGGCCGAGGAGAACTTATTTGCTCTATTTTTGGTGCTTGATTATCAACAACAATCCAAGTAGTCAACATATTATTTGTATCGAAAATTTCTTTATTTAAATCAACTAAATTTATTGAAAGGGGATAATTACCAGGTAATGAAGGCGTATACAATTCAAAGAAAAAGTAACCCTCATTAGTAAAGTTAACCTGTTTATTGAATCCAATTGCCATTTCTACATTAATAGGAGTTAAAACTTGAGTTCCAGTCCTTGAAAACGAAAAGGATCCTCTAATACCAATCAAATTATCTGGTAAAACGTAAACATTATTATCAATTTTAGAACCAATTTCAGTTGTTAATTCTAAATCATTAGAATCAATCCAAATTTGATTAGAAAATCTCCATCTTAACTGTGGAAGCGTCATTATTGAACTATAACCCGCCCTGTCAATAATTTCTATAGAAGGTTCGTGTATATATGATTCTTCGATCAAATAACTCCATTTAATTTTAAATTTTATTCTAAATTCTAATTCACTATTAAATGGCCCAAAATATGAATTTCTAGAATAAATATTACAAGATAAAATTACTAAGTTATAACCATTTGATTCACATCTTGACTCTGAAGAATTCCATACAATCCTCATGCCATCATTATCTGTAAATTCTGCTAAATCTAAAATTATATAATTTATATCACTAATACCATTTGGTTCATTAAAGGGTAAAATCAATTCATACTCTACATCTGGATTTAACCACATCACTCCAGAATTATTCCAAGTAATATCTCCCGTTAAAATCTGAGGAGAGCCGTCTGATTTCACTTGATAGACAAATAATTCATCACCTAAAGTTCCACCACCTCCACCAACTAATATATTTCCTGCCGAATCAGAACCACTAATAAATCCATAAACTAAACTTCCAACAGGCGCTTCAGAATCATCTAAAACATAAGTATAGCTTCCAAAAGATGAGGAAAGATTTGCGGGACTAAACATAGAATTAGACCAATATTCTTCTAATGAAGGTTGGCCATCTTGATTAATATCATCAACCCATTCCCTCCACAAATTAATTTTCAAAGTATTTGGTAAAACTGGTCTATCAAAAACATCAAAAGAAAGGATTTGATTTTTAGAAGGATGACGATGATCATATCTTTCAACTGAACTAGAAATTAATTGAGGGGCTAATGAATCAGCTGTAAATGTCCTATTTACAACAATGTCTGTAGCATCTATCTGAGAATATGTGGGATTCAATTTAACCCCATAGGTCAAATTACCTGGTCCAAAAGGTATTGATCGGGTAAAACTAACTTTGCCATCTGTAAAATTACTACTTCTAGCAATCTCAAATTCATTTTCCATTAAAATTATTTCTAAATCACCTGATTTCGGAAAATGCTCTGAAGAGGTGAAGTCTTCAAAACCAACATTAACTTCAATGATAACATCCGAACCAGATTTGAGATAAGGCATATCATTTGGTATTATATCACCTAAGTCATTAAATACTGACCATGATTTGATTTCTATATCGTTTTCTACAGATTTTGCGCCATTAACTCCAATATTAATTATTTCAGGAATGCTTCTTATTCCATCATCCCGAACTAATCTAACCTTAATTTCTAAACCATAATCATCATCCCAAAGTGGACTTATTCTGAATTTAAAATTAGAGGTGTTTTCATTTGCCTCATCATATTGGAAAGAATTGGCATCAAATTCAATAAAATCAGAAGGTATATTGCTTAGATAAGGACTTCCGTCTGTGGGGAAATCAACCCACAAATAAGGATAATTGGAGGAACTAAATTCATAATTTATTGATTTAATGGAACCATTTGAAACAGAATGTTTTGATTCCAATTCAATCCATTTTTCACTAGATACTAGTGGTTCACTATTATTAGATATCGTAGTTTCTTTCGTAATTAAACCAGGTGTGGAATGCTGGCCAACTAAAGTTACTTGGTATCTAGATTCATAAAATGATTTTAGTATGATTGGAATCTCATAATAACCATTAATTATATTAGAAATAGAAGATAAATCATTAATCGTATTAATCATTGGAGTATCAAAATATTCTCTAAATTCAATGAGGGGATGATATGAAATATCTAAGGCAGCAATCATAATTCTTTGAGANATACCAGTTAATTTTAATTTACCTTCCACAAAACTTTGCCCTTCTGCACCCCAAACAATAGGNCTANTACTAATATTTTCATTTAAATTANTAATCTGCAATTTAGAAAGACAAAGCCGGAANNTACCCTCATTATTTATGATCTCTTTANCATAAATTACTGANGTACCTAGTCTTATTTCTGCATCTAAATCAATTATTTCACCTGATTCTGGAATCAAATCCAAACACATACTATTAATGTCATTCATAGGTATCCAAAAATCAATATATTGAGGACCTGCCGCAGACAATGTAATTAATTTTGAACGTGAACAATCATCCCAAACATCCTGTGAACCCCAATAACCTGCTTGGCATCCTAATCCCCATTCATGCTTTTGATCATTACGAACATCAATCGAAGGGAGCAAGGGGTAAAATCCAGTCTCAAATTGAATATTTATTGAGCTAAAGGTCCAAATCCCAGTATCAGAAATCCACCTCAGATTAATTACTTTTGTAGGTTTTTCTAAATCAATAATACCACTTGGAGAAATATTCAACCAATTATCAAAATTTGTTGACATTTGCAATTGACCATCTCCAGAAACATCAATTGTTAAATCTACAGAAATTATTGGTTTTGTAGAATATATCTCCGGAAACTCAAGGTTTCCATCTCCTTGAATTTCTCCCTGAATCCAAGAACCATTTCCTACCCAACCATTTTCAAATGGATTTTGATTAAAATTTTCAACCCATTGGCCTCCGAGACTAATTGAATTAATTATTGGCGATGTAGGACTTTGGCTCCACAAATGAACTTTGAGTTTAATACAGGGGTATTTTAACCAATCAATTCCACCTAAATCTGCAAATAATTCTGTTCTACCTTCATAACCAAGTATGGGGGATAGAGGAGAATTATTACAATCCATGATTGTCCAATCTAATCCTGAATTTTCAGGGATTTCGGCTAAAATATTTAATAATCCATACGGACCTTCTTTGTTATTAAGTGAAAATTTATGCCCAATTGCGCCAGAAGTCCAATTTGCATGGCCTGAACCATCAACTTTAGCCGCACCTACACCAGAACCAGAAACAGGTGTAACTGAAATATCATCAAGATTCCAACCATCATAAGTTACACTAAAATCAGTGGGGCCTAATCCGAATCTAATTCTAAAATCACTATTACCAGATATATATGAATCAACCCTATAGGATTGGTAAGAGTAACTATTGTCAATAATAGAACCGGAATTTTCCCAAATTGTAGTCCAACCATTTAATCCTTTAACTTGAAAATATGCATGATCCCAAGAACTGCTCTCAACACCTAACTGTTTCCAAAAATTAACACTCCAACCACCGCTACATGAAGAACAATCAATACTTGGAGAGGTCGCATAATATGTAGTAGACATTTGGTTTGGGTATTGACCTAAATAAGTGTATATCGCTTTTGAACCTGCATGAGCTCCTGCAGAATCAACACCCCAAGCCCAACCACCAGCAGCATCTAATGTCCATCCATGATTTGACTGCTCAAAATCCCAAGAAGGAGGGGGAGAATTAATCCTTAATCCCGTTTTATTATAATCTACATTATCTTTAATGGTATTGAATGCTGACCAATCATTTTGAGAATCCCATTTATGATTATTGTAGCCATAAGTTGAGGGAGTATAAACAAAAGGTTCTAAATCAAATTCTAAAGAATCTAAAGCAGAATTCTGTGGAATTTTAATTGTAAAATCATCAGAAGATGGATATGGGTTCCCTGGTATTGATTCAACTTCAACAACCTTAGAATCTCCTACCGACATAGATTCAAATCTAATTTCTTCAGATGATTTTAAGTCATTTTGAAAATGAACAGTACAAGAAAAGGGACTTAAAAAAACTAAAAAAACAAGGAAAAAGGATAAAAGATTCCTGGACCTTAAACCCCTCGGCATAATACCTCGACATCAATGGTAGTTTGTCAAACCTTTCACGGCCCCTACGGGGCCGGAATTAGCAATTAATATCACCTGAGTTCACTTCCAAGTGTTTGTGAGTAATAAAGAAGAACTAAAAAAAATGGCAGGAATCCATGCAGCAAGTTATGTAAAAGATGGAATGAAAGTAGGATTGGGAACAGGATCCACAGTGAAATATACAATCTTAGAATTAGGGAGAAGAGTTAGTGAAGAAAACCTAAAAATTATGTGTGTACCAACAAGTATTGCAACCGAGAAATTATCTATAGATAACAATATAGAACTA
>NZKH01000024.1 GCA_002692465.1 Methanobacteriota archaeon
CCTACAATAGAAGTACCTGGTAGTTGGTTAGGTCAAATGATTATTGATCAAATTCTTCCTCACGGATTTGCATTCGCTCAAGTTTCTGTTACTGGTACAGGGCGTTCAAACCATTGTATGGATTTAATGGGCACTGCAGAACAACTAGGTAATGATGCTGCAGTAACTTGGCTAGGTTCTCAAAATTGGTCTAATGGAAATGTAGCAATGATTGGAAAGTCATATGACGGTTCAACACCATGGCAAGCGGCAATGTTTGGTAATGAGCATCTCAAAACAATCGTTCCAATTTCCGGATTAATTGGAGTTAAAGAATTAATGTGGAAAAATGGTTCATCAGAAGCAAGAGCCCCAATAATGCACAATGGTGTTTACGGATCATATGGATTTGATGGTGATGAAGAAGACTATGGAAATTTATGTCCTGATTATATCATTGGGCCTGGAACTGGAGTTTCAGCTTACATGTTTGGTTCAGAGGTTGCTGGTGACTATTGGGCTGAAAGGTATTTTCTTGACCGCGTATTAGATAATTACAATGGCTCTGTTTATTTAATCCAAGGGATGCATGATTGGAATGTAGATCCCCATATGGCTATTCCAACGATAAATCGGATTAAAGATGCGGGCATTGAAGCAAAAGGGCTCTTTGGCCAATGGGATCATGATTATCCTGATAGGGCAATACAATTAGATGACCGTTCTGATTTAGGAGGTAGAGGAGGTGAAGCATTTCCTGAAATGATCCGCTTTGACTGGATGCAAGATTTACTAGAATGGTTTGATTGGTATCTACGAGGTGAAGGAAATCAGCCATCATTACATGTTGAAATCCAATCTAATCATGGTGCTTGGAGAATTGAAGACCGATATCCAGCGTCCGATACTGAAGAATTAATTTTTACTCTTGGAACAGATATGATTAGTTCTGGGGGACTTACTGTTTTGCCTGATGCTTCGACTGGCCCTGTATTTGAAACATCACCGTTAACTGAAGATGTTTATATTCAAGGAATGCCTAGACTTCATGTTCAAGTAACTACTTCAACAGTTGGTGGACAACTTTACGCTTTGTTAGAAGACTGTGATGGTAGTGATTGTATTCATATTGGTCATGCAATTATGGATTTACGTTACCATGAAGGTGGAGAAGAATTTTCCCCTGCTTGGTTGCCAGTTTTAGAAACAATAACTGCAAATATGGAATTTATTGCTTTGGATGCTGAAATAATGGCTGGCCATACTTTACGATTAACCTTGTTATCGACTGGTGAAGATTATCTTCCTGCCTCAACTTCATCAATAGTCACAATAATTGAAGGTGAAGGTAGTACATTACAATTAGACACATTTAATCCAGATGAAAAATTATATTGGGTTCCTCCAATTTGTACTCATTCAGTATGTTCATAAATTGATTAAATTTGTTATTTTCTAAACGTTTCTTCATCAATTGGTTAATAATGAAGTTACTTAGGTCATCAATCATGGGGAGTAAAATAAAGCGTACTATAGCTTGTTTACTTACTGTTATTTTTTTAATACCCTTTACGCCTTCTGCTTTAGCAGACGATGATGCTGCTAATGCAACAGCATTAACGGATGGAAGCACTAGTTCTGGATATGTTGATGCTGAAGGAGATTCCAGAGATTGGTGGAAAATTGACATCTTAGGTGGAGATACATTAACTATTGTTGTTTCATCATCAACCGGAGATCATGGTTTTGATTTATTTGGCTGTTTTGGGACCGATCACTGGGAAGGAAGAGTGAAAATTTGGGATTCTACTGCTTCAACAAACCTTTATCAAAGCGATTTTGGAAGTGATTCATCGAGAACTGTTACAGTTTCAATTGTTCCTTCTGCAGCTGAATGGGGCAGTGTTACGGGACCTACAACTTACTATACAGAAGTGATTTCTTTAGATGGATGTGACCAAGATGAATTTGATTATTCGATTACAGGAACTATTGACAAAACATATCGAGACACTGATGGTGATGGTTTTAGAGATCTAGATGATGATTGCCCTAATGATTATGGTAAAAGTAGTGAAGACAAAAACGGTTGTTTAGATAGTGATGAAGATGGCTGGTCGGATGAAGGTGATAGATATCCAGTAGACGGAACTCAATGGGAAGATTCTGATTTTGATAATTATGGGGATAATCCTAATGGAAATAATCCCGATTCTTGTCCTGGTTTTTTTGGGCAGTCGTATCAAGATCGTTTTGGTTGTCCCGATTCTGATGGTGACGGCTATAGCGATCCTAGTACCCTATATTCAATTGAGCCATGGACAATATCTGATGG
Source organism: Methanobacteriota archaeon (assembly GCA_002692465.1). Lineage (GTDB taxonomy): Archaea > Thermoplasmatota > Poseidoniia > Poseidoniales > Poseidoniaceae > MGIIa-I. The sequence continues at coordinate 2,315 of NZKH01000024.1, forward strand.
TGCTGATGCTTTTTGGTGGTCTCCTCAAGACCCTTCAACTCAAAATATCTGTGGAATGTATTGTCATACTCAATGGAGTGATTTTGATGGTGATGGGTTAGGAGATAACTGGTATGATTCAAGATGGGAGGCCATACATATTGAAACCGGAATTGGTGAATACATTGAAGGTGCAATTTTAGAAGATGCTTGCCCTCACATAATTGGGTATTCTTCAGAAGATAGGCCAGGGTGTCCAGATGCTGATGGAGACGGATGGTCTGATGGAGATTCTAACTGGACCATCGATAATGGTGCAGATCCATTTCCAAATGATTTCAGTCAATGGAAAGATACCGACAGAGATGGATATGGTGACAACTATACTTTTGAAATTGATGAAAATGGTTTAAGAGTTGAAATGGGAGATGCATTTATTGAAAACCCAACACAATGGAGCGATTCTGATGGTGATGGTTGGGGTAATAATCAAGGTAATCAAGACACACAAATTGATGCTTTTCCATATGAAAAAACCCAATATTTAGATTCTGATAATGATGGATATGGAGATAATTATTCTGGCTTTGAAGGTGACTCCTGCGTTGAAACTTGGGGTTTTTCTAATCAAGATCGTTTTGGTTGTCCTGATTCTGATGCAGATGGGTTCTCAGATCCAGACGATGGCTGGATTTCGCACCCAGAAGGTTTTGCAGATGCATTCCCATCTAAAGCAAGTCAATGGTATGATACAGATGGTGATGGATTTGGAGATAATCAAACTCAAAACGCATGGCAACCAGACAGTTGTCTTCTAACAAAAGGAGATAGTTATAGGGATAGATGGGGTTGTCCTGACACTGATGGTGATGGTGCCTCTGACCCTGATAATGATTGGCTTACACACCCATTAGGAATGGCAGACACATTCCCCCTCGAATCAACACAATGGATGGATACTGATGGTGATGGTTATGGAGATAATCCAGTAGGAGTTACTCCTGACAATTGTGTAGAAATCCCTGGCACGAGTACAGAAGATAGATATGGTTGTGTAGATACTGATGGCGATGGATGGTCTGACCTAAGTGATAAATTCCCCCATATTCCTTCGCAGATGTTAGATTCAGATGGCGATGGGTATGGAGATAATCTCTCAGGTCATGAACCTGATGCATGCCCAACTGTTTTTGGAACGAGTTTGCTAGATAGAAGAGGGAGTGTTGACTTAGATGAAGATGGTTATTCTAATCCTGATGAACAATGGTTAGCAAGTCCTGAAGGTCTAGCGGATGCATTTGAATATGACCCTTGGCAGTGGTCAGATATTGATGGAGATGGGTATGGAGATAATCCAATAGGTAATTTAAGGGATGATTGTCCTTCTGATTCTGGAAGTTCCACCATAGATTTCCAAGGATGTCCTGACAATAATGGGGACGGTTATTCAAATTCTTTCGGAGAAATTAATGCAGCGATAACAATCATGGGTAGTAACCCACTTTCTTCTTGGGCAACTTACGCCATTGCAGGATTAATCTTCCTTTTTGCTGTAATTGTGAATAGAATTTTCGAAGAAAATAATGATGGAGATTTGAAGGAGGTGGATTTTATTGAACAAGATTAGTATCAACCTCTGTATCTTAATTTTAATATTACCACTTATCTCTGTAGTTCAAAATGTCCATGCAGCTGATGGAGTAGATTTTACTGTTGTAAATTATGAAACTAGAGAACAAGATATTGATAATGATGGTTATGTTGACCAATTAAGAATTGTATTTAATGTAAATACTACTAAATCTCAAACTCCGATTTCCGCCAAAGTAGTCACAACATTTGATCAATACCCAAATCAATATGAAATTACGCAATGGGACAATTTTACATTAACTAATGAAAAATCACTATCAAGATCTATTTTTGTTGATGCCTGGAAAGAAGGGAAATATATCGTTTCATTAATTTTCTTGAATTCACTTACGGGCGAGATTATTTCTGAATATCAACTTGGCGAATATAATTTAATGGTTGGAATGGAAGCACCATTTGTCGCTCTAAATGTAATTGCCGAACATGAAGGGAAAACTGTAGATGACAATTTTAATACTGGATCTGAATGTAAAGTGAAAAGAAATGTATTGGATAATATTGGTCATCGATATAACAAAACTGGTGAAGTTCAATTCTTAGGTGCACCTTGGATTTCTCCCTCAATTGAACCTGGGGAAAATACACCAAATAATGATGAAATTGATTGTAGTAACTGGCCTGCAGGAAAATATTCTCTAAAATTAATCTATCACAATTCATTAGGCTATTCTCTAGAGACTTGGAAGAATTTTTCAATAATTAATCAACCAGCACCAAGTTTTAATCTTAATGTAACCGGGCAAAATATGGAAATCGGAAGTTTGTGTTTTATCACAATAGAACCCACAGATGGTACAGATTTTAGTGAAAATCAAATCTCATGGACGACAATTCCAGAACATGAAAATGTTGAAGGTTTAGAATTAAACTGTAAAATGTGGTTACCTGGGATTCATCGCATTATTGTTAATGTCACAAATTCTGAAGGCATAAGTGCAACTAATGGTGTAAATTTGGTAAGAATGCCACCTCTTGGTGATACAAATTTGTCTGCTTGGGGGAATCAAAGCGTAACTTCATCTTGGCCTGTTAGAAGCGGTGGTGAAGTTGAATCAGAATACATAGGTTATATTGCAACAGGAATAGGTATGCTTCTATTATTTTTAATTTCAGTAATTGTATTGAAGAGGTTTGGAGAAGACATACAAGGTGATTTTTCTACCAAAAAATCGAATATAAATTCAGAGGGATTACCAACACATAGAGACGATGATGGCCATCTATGGAGGCAACACCCCGATGGACAAATAGATTGGTGGGATGAAAATGCAAATATGTGGATTCCTTTCCAATAATTCATCTACGAATAAATAAGAGAGCCGGTCCTCCATTATGAATAAATAATTTTATTTTTTCTTCTTTTGAATAATTATGAATTCCTCGTGTAGAAAAACTCATTTCTTCTTGATTTAAGTTCCATTCTACACCAGTTAAAGAAACTATACTTTTTGAAAAACAAAATAGTGATAAGTGTGTTTTTTTATCAAAATCAAATTCAAAATGTTTGCTTCGAGGAATATAATTTACAATAAAATCATTCAGATGAATCTGTATTTTAATTGAGGATGTTTCTTCTTGATTTAATTCCGCCAACGCAGCATAAGTTCCTAAAATATGATCACTCCGTCCAGATTCTACTCCAATAATCTCTATCTCTTTAATTCCATTTGAAATTGACCAATTTATTGCTTTAACTAAATCAGTTTCTTCTTGACTAATTTGATGAATTACCTTCACTTGCTCTTTAATTAATGATTGATTTACTGAATCAAAATCACCAATAACAATTTCCGGAGTAAATCCTGAATTTATACAATAATCATAACCACCATCTATTGCAATTAATAATTTGTTATCTGAATAAATTTTTTTAAAAATAATTTCACTTATCTGACCTGCTGCAATCAATAATGCACATTTTTTTGATGCGGCCATGCCAATGCGAACATTACACTATTAATGAATCATGTTTAATCTCAATTATACAAAGGCCAAGCCTCAATAAGGAGGCCATGGTCGGCAGGTAAGGGTAGATTATGTCGGAATATGTCCCTGAAGGCGCTTTGTTACCAAGTGGGATAAATGTAGATGAAACTGCGGCTTATTTTGGAATAACAGATTCTAGTCAGATATTATTAGATTTAGAAAATTCCAACAGACATACAGCTATTACAATTGTATTAAATAAAATATCAGATTTATTATTAACAGACACTTTTGATTTGGATTCCGGAAGCAATAGGTTACAAGTAGAATCAGGTGAAATCTATTACATACTTACTGGGCCCTTGGAATTGTTAAAAATTACTGAAAATTTACAAAACTATCTTGGACTAAATCCAGAAGAAAATTCTATCCAACCAAACATTACTGAGGAACAATTTTTATCATTAAAATCATTATTAGATCCTATGACTATTTTGAAAATTTATGCTATAGGAGATGTAACTGGCGGTAATAATGAACTTGCAAAATATGTTACTGCGTTTGATGAAATGATAAATAATCCTTCAGAAAATGTTGATAATTTATCTCAAATTAGTAAAGAGTTGACTGAAATATTAATAGATACAAAAAATATGCAAATGCCAAGACCTATTTCAATCTTAAAATCATCTAAAGCAGTAGCTGCTCCAAAGCTTATGACCCCCCAAAAGCCGATTCAAGAAGAAGTAGTTCCTGAAGAAAATAAAGTTGAAGCGCCTCAAGAAAAAGTTGAAAGAAATCTTTCTCCAACAACTAATTTACAAGAACCAACATCACTAAAACCACCTACAAATAAAACCAATATTATTGAAGCAACTCCATTGATTAGAGCCGAAAAAATACAAAGGCCAGTATTTGTCCCTAAAGAAGAACCTAAAACAACAATGGAAGAGTTGGAAGAAAATAGCCTAAATACAAATAATTGGGTTGAAGAAAAAAATACAACTAGTTCAGTAGAAAATTTCATTGCTGAACCGAATACAACACCAAGACTTGTTCCTGTAGTTCCAAAAACAAAGCCAATAACTCCAGAAATTATTCCAGCCCCAAAAGTTCAACCTACGAATGAGCCTATTGTTCCAAAAACAACACCTTCTGAAAGAATCATAAATACACAAAATCATATTTATCAAAATTCTACTCCCGATTTACCTAAACCCAAACAAAATTCTCTCCCAAAGCCTGTAATTCGTTCAAATACAAATGGGATCATTAGAACATTTCCTAACGGAAATCTGTGCAACAGTTGTGGAGTTAGCCTAAGTAATTCATGGAGATTTTGTCCCTTATGTGGATTTAATTGTTAATCAAAGTTGTAATTCTCCTGAAATAATTAATGGTTCTCCATCAATAAAAACAGTTGGCTCCTTAATAATTCCACTAGTTAAAATACCAGGATGATTACCATCAATTTTACTACCTTCGAGACCAATACTAAAATAACAACTACCGAGTACTTTTTCATCTTCAAGTGCATTTCCAATTAACTTTGATTCGGGATTTAAACCAAAACCAAATTGTGCAATTCTCCAAACAGAAGATTGATCTTTAGCTGGCATCAAATTAGCTGCTTCTGCAAAAAGATGTCTGACCCTTTGTGCTTCAGGGCCTCCTTTAATATCCGTAGCAACCCCATCATTCACTTTGAATCTAAGTGGTTCACTAAGAATCATTGAGTCAAAACTTCCATCAATATACAAATCGCCTTTTGCTGTTCCTTGTATTAAATTATTGAATATTTTTCCAGCGGGTAAATTTGTAACCATTCCTGGTCTATTACAAATTCCACTATCTTCGCGATTCCATGTTTTAGGGTCAACATCAAATCTAATATCAGTTCCCTCTGGAGAAGTTACTCTAATATTTCTACGTCTACGAAGATGAACCCCTACCCTACTAATCGTTTCTCTAATTTCATTAAAATCAGCAAGCATACCTCCACTAGCAAATAATTCTGGAGTGATTCCGGGCATAGTAGCAATCCTAGCTCCATCTTTGCAAGCCTGAATTCTAGCTTTAGTATGGGTGATACTAAATTTTGTTGGGGCAAGTACAACATTTTGAGTCCGCATCAACTCTGCAACTGAATTTGGAGGTTCATCACCATGGTGGCGGGTAAATGGCATTATCACTAACAAAACATTATTTGAAATTTCAGAAGCTACTTTATATAATTCTTGACCAATTTTACTTGTAGAAGGATCTGCAATAACTAATACAGATTCATGACGTCTTATTTCCATACAAATATTTACCACTGTTTTTGCTGCAATATTTAATAAATCTTCAAAGGTTTTCTCTTTGGAAATCTCATTTTCATTGATAATCTCCCCATCCAAAATTTCTTTTGAATCTCTCTTTGATTTTCTTGCCACATACTACCGAAGGAAATCTTATGTTTGAATTATTGTATTAATTGTTTAAAGAAAAAAGCAAATACTCAATATTCTCTTTTTTCTGGAACCATTTGGGCGGAAAGATGAGTTACGAACAATTTATTGAAGAAGTGAACACATATTCAAGAATACAGGCTATTCAAAGCCAATTAAGTTGGGATCAATCTGTGATGATGCCACCTAACGGTGCAAAGGCTAGAGCGGAGACATTAGCTTGGTTATCTGGGCGTGCACATGAAACAATTACTAGTAAAAAAATGGGCGACCTAATTTCAAATTTAGAAGAAAATTTAGATGATTTAAATGAAGATCAGAAAACTAATGTTTTAGAAATTAGAAGGACTTATGATAAGGCAACAAAGCTACCTGTTGAATTTATAGAAAAATTAACTAAAACACGCTCAAAAGCAATGGGAATTTGGGCTAAAGCAAGAGAGAATAATGATTTTAACATGTATGCACCAATATTAACTGAATTAGTAGAACTTGCTAGAGAGAAGGTTAGTTATCTAGGAACTGAAAAAACACCTTATGATACATTATTAGATGATTATGAAGTAGGGTTAACTGTTGATTATTTAGATCCCTTGTTTGCTAAATTAAAATCAGGATTAATCGAAGTTCTAAATAAAATATTATTAGCTGAAAAACAAGAAATTGTTGACTTGGATATGACTTTTCCAATACCAAAACAAGAATCTTTTTGTTTGAAAGTTTCAGAACAAATGGGCTTTGACTTTGACTCAGGAAGAATGGATATTTCAGCTCATCCATTTTCTATTTCTATTGCAACTGGAGATACAAGAATTACAACAAGATATGACGAAGAGGATCCTTTCTCATGTCTTTATGCTGTAATGCATGAAACTGGCCATGGCCTATACGAACAAGGCCTACCTGACGAATTTGCATTAACTCCTAGGGGGACTGCAATTTCATTAGGTGTTCATGAATCTCAATCACGATTATGGGAAAATCAAATTGGAAGAACAGAAGAATTTTGGAAATTTACATTACCAATTTTCAAAGAAGAATTTCCAGATTTCCCAAAAGAAATTGATGCGGCTCAAATGAACTTAATTGCAAATCAGGTTGAGCCATCATTCATTAGAGTTGAAGCAGATGAGGTAACATACAATTTACATATAATTTTAAGATATGAAATTGAAAAACAATTATTTAACGGTGAATTAGAAGTAAATGATTTACCTAAAGTATGGAATAGCATGTTTAAAGAGTGGTTTGGATTAAATGTTGAAAATGATACAAAAGGCGTTCTACAAGATATCCATTGGTCTATGGGCGCATTCGGTTATTTCCCAACTTATACTCTTGGAAATTTATATGCTGCACAATTATTTGATAAAATGAAAAGTGAATTTGGAAATGTTAATCAAATGATTGAAGAAGGAAATTGGCTTCCNATTTTAGATTGGTTACGGAAAAATATTCATGAAAAGGGCCGATTGCATAGTCCCTCTGATTTAATCGAAAAAGCAACNGGAAGTCAACCATCTTCTGAACCGTTTTTAAATTATATTAATGAGAAATATAGTAAAATTTACAATTTTTAATTTTTATAGCGTTCCGAATTGAAAGTAAATTAAACCGTCTACTTCATGGTCATTACATGGAAAAATCATCAGTTATTCGTATGTGGATTACCAACAAAAATAACAGGGAAATCACGGCTTCAATGAGTGAATCCATGGTGGCCTTTCTTTCAATTGCAATTGAAAACGGTTGCATTGGTTCAACATTTGCTGAAGATGACGAACGCGTCATCGTTTACACTAAATGGTCAGACGAGATAACATTGGAGCAGTTTCGTTCGTCGAAAGAATATCGCACACAAGAAGGAAACATCATCCAATCATTTGCTGCCGCAGGTTTCGAAATTCCTGATGATATATTGTTTAATTCAACTGCAAAAATTTTGTTCAGTAACAGTTAGAAAAATTATTCTATTAACTTCCAAGTACAGTTTTGGCCTGCAAAAAATGGAACGATTGGTTTGCCGTTAGGTAAAATAATCTGTTCAGGAATTGTCCAGTCTTCTTTCACTAATGTGATTGTGCCTTCATTTCTAGGTAATCCATAGAAATCAGCGCCATAATGAGATGCAAAGCCTTCAAGTTTGTCAAGTGCACCCAATTCATCAAATACGTGAGTATATAATTCAATTGCACTCCATGCGCTGTAACAACCTGCGCAGCCACAAGCAGATTCTTTCTGATCCTTTTCGTGAGGCGCAGAGTCTGTACCTAAGAAGAATTTATTATTACCAGTTGCAACAATTTCTCTTAACGCTTTCTGATGAATATTGCGCTTTAATACGGGTAAACAGTAATTGTGCGGCCTTATCCCGCCAACTAACAAATCATTACGATTTAATAATAAGTGCTGAGGAGTAATAGTTGCTGCTACATTGTCATTGGCCGCCACTACAAAATCTACAGCATCCTTAGTCGTAATGTGTTCAAACACAATTTTTAGTTCTGGAAATTCATCTACAATACGTGTTAGATTTCTGGCGATGAATTCTTTCTCTCGATCAAAAATATCAATATGATTATCTGTTACCTCCCCGTGTATTAAAAGTAACATTCCTTGTTTTTGCATTTCCTCAAAAATAGGAAACAAAGCATCTAATTCTTTAACCGCTGCATCTGAATTTGTTGTTGCTCCAGCGGGGTATAACTTAGCGGCAACTGTGCCTACTTGTTTTGCTTCAATAATATCCTCACGAGTTGTTTCGTTAGTGAGATATAAAGTCATTAATGGTTCAAAATCACTATTATCTGGACGAGCATCTAAAATTCTTTGACGGTATTCTTCAACCATTTTTGCGTTAGTTACAGGGGGAACTAGATTTGGCATTACAATTGCTCGTTTAAAGCAACGAGCTGTGGCAGGCACGGTTTCATTTAACATATCTCCATCACGGAAGTGTAAATGCCAGTCGTCTGGTGTTTGAATCTTAATTAGAGTCACGACCATCTCTCCTTTTACGACCCAAATCAAGACGGGTTGTTAAACCTTATATTAGCAAAAGAGAAAATGTAATAGGTCTTGGGCTATACATGGCTTCGGGAAATGATTCCAGAAAGAATTTTGAATTTAATGGGGAATTAATTGAAGCCGGCTCGCGTGTAGAAACTGTAATTGATGTTGGAATTGATCCACTAGGAAGAAAATTAGAAATCCCTTGTTTTATTTTTCATGGAAGTTTTGAAGGCCCAACTTTATCCATTACATCAGCAATTCATGGAGATGAATTAAATGGTGTTAGTATTCTACATTTTCTTATACATGGATATGATCATATTCCAAATAATGAAGATGATTTTATAGATGTAACAAAACTAAAAGGAACCCTAATTTTAATTCCTATTGCTAATCCTGAATCCGTATTGCTAAGACAACGTAGAACAACAGATGGGAGAGACCTAAACCGGCAATTCCCAGGTAGATCCAATGGAAATCATTCTCAACGATTAGCTCATGCATTATTTTCGTCGATTGTACCTAAATCAGACTATTTAATTGATATCCATACAGCCCCAGGGACTAGAATCAATTTAAATCATGTTAGAACGAATTTTGATAATGAGATTTGTAAAAAATTGGCTCGATCATTTGGAACAAATATTGTTTTACATTCATTAGGTTCTGAAGGGACTATTAGAAGAGAAGCAACAGATTCAGGATGCCCTTCAATTTTACTTGAAACTGGTTCTTCAAATTCATTTCAAATAAAAAATGTAGAAGATGGTTTAGCAGGTGTCCTAAATGTTCTAAAATCATTAGGAATGATTGAAGGAGAAATTAGAGAACCTAATTTCCGCGTTTTAGTAAGAAAATCAAGATGGATTAGGGCTCCTTCAGGGGGATTACTACATTGTTTAATTGGAATTGGTGAATTAGTAGAAGAAAATCAATTAATTGCACAAATTACAGATCCTTTTGGACATAAAACAGATGATATTTTTGCGCCTTGTAATGGTATAATTGTTAGTATAGCAACAATCCCATTAACTAGAACTGGAGACCCATTAGTTCATTTGGTTCCTCTAACAAAAACATTTGAACATGTAAAAAGTATTCTTGATATTGAAGATGATTTAGAATGTAAAGAAGAATTAGTAAATGATGATGAAGGTGTACAATTAGATGACATTGTCTTTGAAACAAGTGAAAAAACAGAACCTAAATAAATGGTGTAATTATGGATTTCAAAAAGCATCAAGGAGGCAATGAAAATCATATTGGTGAGCACATAAATATTGGAATAATTACTGTTTCTGACCGCGCATTTAATGGTGAATATGTTGATGAGGGTGGTCCAAAAATCATAGAGTTTTTTTCAGAAGTTCTTGCCACACCTTGGACGAGTCACTCCGTAATAATTCCAGATATTAAAGTTGAAATTGAAAAACAAATTATTGAGCTTACAGATGAAATGAATTGTTCATTAGTTGTTACTACGGGAGGAACAGGACCAACAAAAAGAGATGTAACTCCTGATGCAACAATCGCGATTGCTGACAAAGAATTACCTGGTTTTGGAGAATTGATGAGGGCTATCTCTCTAAAATATGTTCCAACCGCAATATTAAGTAGACAAGTCGGAGTAATTCGTGGTAATTCATTAATTATCAATCTTCCAGGTCAGCCAAAAGCAATTCGGGAAACTATAGACGAAATTTTCCCTGCAATTCCATATTGTATTGATTTAATAGAGGGGCCTTATATCGATACAAAAAAAGATACTATTACTGTATTTCGACCTAAAAATGCTAAAAGGTGAACTATTCTAATCCATATTTTGATTCAATATCTGACTTAAATAATTCTAACATTGTGTCTTCAAATAATTCAGTTTGTCTTCTTGCTCTTGTAGATCTTAAATGTAAAACAGCCATACCTATGAATACAATTATTGCAAGTGGAATAATTGCTTCAAGTCTAAATTTGTGCATAAATGTAACAATCCCTTCTGCAGTATATGCCCACGTAATTGAAGCAGCTGAACCTCCAATTAAAGTTGCCCAAAGTACTCTATCAAATTTCATCCTTGACAACATACCAAGTACAGCACCAACCAATACTCCTGAAGCCATAAATGGAATCCAAACAAAAACAATTAGTCCCCAAAAACCCCATTTATTGATAAATTCTCTTTTCTCTTGAGCAGTATATTCTACAGTTGAAAGCATATCTCCAAAGAATTTTGTTTGTAAAACTCTTCCTGCAAAACCGTCCTGTCTTGCAACAGCAGCAACCCTACCTTTAGTTCCTTCACTGGTTTCAATTCTTCCTGCTTGAGACCTATCTGAAAGTGTAGCAATTTCATTTCTAGCACTAATTATTAATTCTCTTTCCGCTAATTGTGAGCCTAACTCTCTTTCTAATTGTTCTCTAAGTTGTTCTTCAATATTTGTAGAGCTTTGCTTAAATCTAAAAAATGCAAAGCGCTGATTAGGACGATAAATTACTCTAACAAAAACTGCATGATCATCAGAAAGTACCGCTGTTCCTCTATCAGTCATATTCCTAATTCTAAAGAAATTATGTAATGAATCTCTGATTGTGTCTTCTATTTTACTTAAATCATGTAAATCTTTAAAGAAATCTGTATAATCTTCTACTAACTGTTCTGAATCTATTGTATCCGGTTGAAAATTTTCTAAGCCGCCTTTAGTTAAATGTTCAAAATCAACACCTGTAATTTCACCAACAGGTTTTACAACAAGCAAAACAGGTTTAAAAACTCTAAAAATTCCAAATTCATTTAATATTTCTTTCAATATTTCTGCTCGAACATCTATCTTTGATGCAATAGTTGAATTTGTAGTTCTATATGCAACCAAAACATCTATTGATAATTCTTTAACCTTAAATTTAAAAATATCCCATTCAATATCTATTTTCAATTTTTTAGCACAATATTTCAAGGATAATACTACTACTCTTTCAATTTGCTCATTAGTTAATTTATCGTCCGCATCTTGATGATACACTTTGTAAATTAAAGGATACAAAATAAACAAAGTAATAACTGACAATGCTAATGAAACAAAGGCCATCCACCATGCTGGAATACCTGCAGAACCCCCAGTAAGCATTGCAGTTTCTCTTCCACCCCCTAATTCAGCACCCATTAGGCCCCAAGCCCAATTTCCAAGGTCTTGAGTCCCCCAGCAAACTCTAGCACCGGGATCGGTTACTTTTGCAGATAATCTAGTTTCAGTTTCTACCCAAGGAAACAAACTTCCTGAAACTTTTTCCATTTCTAACTTAAATTCTACATTATCTAAAGAAACCATAATTGTTTCATTTGAATGCTTAATTATCTCTAATGTAGGATTAAGATTTCCAGAATTTACTGCGATATTTGAATTATTTGTTTGATTATTGTTTGAAGAAGTTTCATTATTCGATTCATTATTTGTAGAGTTATTGTCTTCTGTAGTTGATACTTTAGTTTCTATTGAATTTTCAGATTCGTATAATTCAGCAATAAATTTGTATTCTCCTTCATGCCAATCTTTACCATAAGAAATTTCAGCTTTTCTAGTAAGATTAAATTGTTCATCATATTCAGTAATTTCGCCTGAACCTAATATACCATTTTCCAAAGTTGTTCTTTCCCATTGTAATTCGTATGTTTTTGTTAGATTCAAATTATATGCCTCAACTACCATTACTTGGCGATCATTATCTGAATAGATATTCAACCATGGAGCATCTTCAATTACGTCACAAACCTCACCCGTATCTAAAAAGGTCTCAGAAAGATTGTGATCTAAATTAGTTGTATCTCCTAAAACTGCGCTACTCATTGTTAACAACATACCAAAATATATTGCAGAAAATACGATTCCAACCAGTAGGGTATAGTCTTCAATTCCTGAAAGTAATCTTCTAGTTTTTTTAACTAATCTTTTATTACGAATTGTTTCTATTTCTTTATCGATTTTGTCCTCTATTTTTTCAATAAATTCTTCAGTCGTAATTATGCCGTCATCATTTTCATCAAAAAATTCTTCTAATTCTTCTGCACTAATCTCTTGATTACCATCATAGTCTGGAGCGAAGCCCTCTTTTTCATCGCCATCTGCAGAAATGTCGCCTACCATAGTTCCAAACCCATGGCGTAATAGGGTCCCATTCATATCATTATTTATTTTAATAATTAAATGAATTTTGAATTAATACAATGAAGAATTCAAATACATTTAGAATTTGGTAAACATAAAACTGTGAACCTTATGATGCCTCATAAAATATTTTTTTCATTAATTTCAGTATTTATTATTTGTACATCTGGATGTACAATGCCAATTCAAGAAAAACAAGATGATGAATATCTGGGTTGTGAGCCAGGAGAAAAAATAAATGATGAAGAAGAGAGTTGTTCAATTAATTCAGAAAATAATGATAATGAGATAACCTTGTTTGATAATAAAACCGAATCAGAGGAAAATACAGATTTGACAAATGATGAACAGACTACAAATCAAACACAAAATGAAGAAATCAATAATATTGGAACTTATGAAGGCATGAATGTACCAAATTTTGAATCTTTAGTTCATTATTATAATTCTACAGAATGGAGCGAATTTGAATTATATTCACAATTTAATAAATCTTGGAATTCTAGTCAAGATAATTTATCAAAATGGACAGTATTAATTTTTATTTCAACTGATTGTTCACATTGTTGGAATGCTGGAGAATATATTGGCCAATTATCGGAGGTTTACAAAAACCAAACACAATTTTTTATTCTAGCGGTTAATTTTTCATCGAATAATAATTTTAATGCTACCCCTGAAGAAATTGTTGCATTTCAAGAAAAGAATGACTACTTTGGTTGTTATTCAAATACAAAAAATTGTAATGAACGACCTGGAGAACCACATCAATTCCCATACATTGATGATCGAAACCAATCAATAATGTATGACTGGGATGTTACTGGAACTCCTGCACAATTTATTATTAAACCAAATGGGATTATGGAATGGAATGTTTACCAACATAGAACATCCAATGGAGGGGATGGGGAAAATTTTGAACAAGCACTAAATCGAATATTTAGTTAAATTGGAGTTTTAAATCCCATTGCTCGAACTACACACCAACCAGTTCTTCCTTCAAAAATTCCAAATGTGCCTGCTAAAATAAAAATTATAGATGAAGAATACCAAATTGAATCTATTAAAATTTCTGAACCAAAAAGTATTCCAATAATTATTCCAACAAGCAAACTGAATAAACCACCAAAGAGTCTAACTGCTTTTCCTCTTGCATCGAGATTGCATTCCATCATTTTCACTAAACCAACATGTGAATCTATAATATTTAAACCACTGTTTATTATCACGCCAACTAAAAAAAGTTCGCAGGTTCAGGGGGGTTGCAGACCCTGCACAGTTCAGCAATTATGTGAAAAGTTTGTTTTTCGTAAAAAAACGCATAAGTGTGATAAAAATCTCCTTATTTTTTCTTATTTTTTTGGACAGTGCAGGGGGCAGGATTTGAACCTGCGAACCATTACGGACTGGGACCTAAACCCAGCGCCTTTGACCAAGCTCGGCTACCCCTGCTTTAACAAGCCGACACTGCTCATGGTCAAAACTATTACACTCTACAATTCGCAAAAAATTATCTCAATTAATGACAATATCCATAACCAAAAGTAGTGCCATCCTCATTTTAGATGTCACACATAGCAATATTGGGACTAGGAAATTGGGGAACTGCATTAGCAAAAACTTGGATGGATGCAAAACATGAAATTTCAGGGTGGACTATAGAAAATGAAGTTTATGAATCTATTACGTCAAAATCAATCAATGAAAAATATCTGCCAGATATTGAATTGTCCGAAATGTATACTACAATGAGGCTAGAAGAATGTCTTGAAAATGCTGAAATAATTGTTTTAGCACTTCCCTCTTCTGTAATTATTGATGTTGTAAAAGACTTGATACCATTTTTACGCCCTAGTCATGTCTTAATTGATTTAGCAAAAGGGTTTACTCCTTCGGGGGGTTCTATCTCAGAAAACATTGTTGAATTATTACGAGCTGAAAATAAACTAAACCCAGTTGCTGTGATGACTGGCCCTACAATTGCACCAGAAGTTGCAAAAGGTGTAATTACTACTGCATTAATTGCTTGTGAAGAACAAGTAGTTGCTAAAAAACTAGTTCAGAGATTGACTACTGAACACTTATTGCTTCATGCGACTGATGATCCTATTGGAGCAGAATTATGGGGTGCTTACAAAAACATAGTTGCTGTTGCTTGTGGTATCTCTGATGGTTTGAAAAAAGTTACAGAAAAGGGAGGAGACAACCTAAAAGCAGCAATTTTTGCAAAGGGGTTCTCAGAAGGTTGTTTATTACTCTCAGAAATGGGTGCAAAATCATCAACAGCATTTGGACCTGCTGGAATTGGAGATCTCTATGTTACTGCAGCGTCACCATATGGAAGAAATCGTACACTTGGAGAAAAATTGGGTTCAGGATTAAATCTTGAAGAAGCGAGAGCGGAAATGCATATGGTCTCTGAGGGAGTAAATTCAACATATATTTTCCATAAAAAGTTAGCTGAAATGGGAAAAGATAACAATTTTATTTCAACATTAAAATCATTATTAGATGATGAAATAGATGCTGAAACATGCATCACTAAATTACTAAGTTAATTAACAAGATTTAATCGTTTACACCATTTGGGAGTAATGAGTCAGATGGCATTAAGTGACCTAACAAAATTAGAATCAAAATTATATCTTTGGTTATGTAAATCAGATTTTGAAAACGTACCTTGGTCTACTGCAAAGGCCGCAAAGGCGTTTAATGTGAAACAAGATGAAATTTATGAAGCACTTTCTGCATTAACCCAAAAAATACCCAATGATATTCAAATTTATTATGAAAATGGTTCAATCAGAATCTCCGCGGATGAGCAGTAAATCTATTTCTAATGAAATTACTGGCTTTAACTATGGGAAGCGGTCATTTTGTAAATGAAGCAGAAGAAATGTATTTGCAAAAGTTATATGAATTCTGGGAAATTGACAATGAAAACTCTGTTAGAACTAAAGATTTAGCTAATAGCTTGAGTGTTAAAGATGCATCTGCAACAGGAATGATTCAAAAATTATCTGAAAAAGGTTTAGTTTCCTATGAGAAATATAAAGGTGTAAAATTTACAGATAAAGGATTTAAAATTGGTAGACAAATAAAAAGAAGACATCGCCTTTTAGAGTGTTTATTAATTGACGTCATGGGCTTCAAGGGTGATGCTCATGAAGCTGCTTGTAGAATGGAACATGCAATCAATGATGAATTAGAATTTTCATTATCTGAATTATTAGGACATCCAGAAACTGATCCAAGTGGAAGTCCTATTCCTCCTGCAGAAGACGATCTTGTAAGAAATAATGTTAATCCAAAAAGAGATGTAGTTATACTAAATTCTATGAAAAATGGGCAAAGTGGGGAAATTTGTGCAATTATGTTTGATGAAGAGAAGTCTCAAGAAATTTCTAAACTAGGATTAAAAACAGGATTTAAAGTTACTAAGAAAGAAAATAAAGTCCTACTTGAAGATAACAAAACTATCGAATTCGATTCATATTTTGGAAACAAGATTTTAATTAGAATTAGTTCTGAACTCTAACCATTCAAGAATTATTTCTTCTGCCCAAGGATCGTTACTATTGGAATTACCAATTTGAGTTACTGTTATCACCCATAATTCTCCCCCCCAATCCACTTGATAAGCAGTAATTAATTCGCCTACAACTGTATTTTCAAAAGGAAAATCTGTAATAATCTGTCTTTTACTTACCATAAGTGAAATATCAACAGTTCCTTCTGAATTTTTGTATGTATGTTTAGATTCTGAATCTATTTTTTTAAGTCTAAAGTCATCGGGGTCTAATCCTAAACGTATTGCAGTTTCCTCTAATCTTGATTCATCAATATGCAACGTTTCAACAAATAATGATGTTGAATAGTCTGCTAACCAAGGACAAAAAGTCCCCGGAATTCGTTGATGTAATACTGTTACAACTGCTGGAGAATCTAAATTTCTATCTAATAACCACACATTTTGAGATGATGCTGGCCAAAAAGAAACTCTTTGGTCATCAATGATTATTGGATCTTCCCATTCATTCGGATTACCTGGCGTCGAAATTGGTATTAATGCACAAATTAAAATTAACACTAACCACATACCTATAAAAAAAGTTCTAGGTTTAGAATTAAGGGACCAGCTATTCCTTTGTTTTTTATCTAAAATTTGAGATGGTAAAATTAAGCCTACCAAAATTAAAAGTCCATGAAATGGCACCAACCATAATAAAAAATGTGAAATTAATAAAATATCAAAAAGTAATTTGCCAAGTTTTTGTCTTAATTCATTAATTCTTGATTTGAAACCTTTATTTTTAGTAGTGAAAAATAATAATGAAAGTGAAAATGTAAAAAATATTGGAATTATCCATGCAAGTAAACCTAACATCTCAATATCCATTGGTAATCATTCTAAGAGAAAAGGGCTTGTAAGAATTACAACAATAAGAGAGGTTTTCATGTATTGTTTAATCACACCGTTTAATGGCAGAGGCTTTACTTGAATTAAATGGCATTAATTTTCATCATAAAATAGCCTCACCTAAACTTTTGAAACCTTTTAACAAAATTGAAGGTTTGGGGATAAAAAATATTTCATTAAATCTAATTTCTGGAAATATAATTGGATTAGTTGGACCAAATGGTGCTGGAAAAACAACTTTGATGAAATTACTTGCAGGTCTATTAATTCCGGATAATGGGGATGTTATTTTTAATGGTAAAAAATTAGAAAATATTGGTCGGCCGAATTGGACAAAAAAAATGATTGGGATGATGCCTGAAAATGTTCACTGGTATGGATCTTCAACACCGTTTAAAGTAATTGAAAGATTATTTACAATTAGAAATATGAAAAACAATAATATTGAGAAATTTTTGGATTTTGTTGGTTTGGGAATCAAAGCGCATGATCCTTTGGATTCTTTATCTCAAGGGATGCATCAACGGTTATCATTGGCTTGCGCATTGATTGGAAGTCCAGACATTCTACTTTTAGATGAACCAATGAATGGGCTAGATCCTGTTGCAAGAGAAGCATTTGCTGGAGTTTTGAAAAATTTAGCAAAACAAGGTAAAGCAATACTAATTTCAAGTCACCAATTAGCCGAGTTAGAAAGAATGGTAGATTCGGTAATTTTGATGCATGAAGGTGAAATTATAGAAGAAGGTAAACTTGAAGAAATTCGTAATAAATATGGAATTCATAATGATTTAATTTTAAAATTCAAAAATGAAGTTGAAAATTTAAACGAAATTTTATCAAATAATAAATTTAATAATTTAAATTATGAACAATATGAAGAGGGTGATACTTTTACAATTAAAATAAAGCCTCCGAAAAGCGGATGGGATATTGAAACAAAACAAGAAATCCTAGAATGTTTTGTTTCAAATAAAAATACCCCATTTGATTTTAGATCCCAAAAAATTGAGCTTGTTGAAATATTATCTGCTGTTACTGGATTAGATGTTGAAAAAGTTGGAATGTCTCTTCGGAGGAAAAAATAGGTGAGAAAAATGAATAATAACCTTGATACTCTTAAATTATTATTTAAATTATCAAAAATGGAAATTAAAAATAATTTATTTACACTAAGAATGATGGTTTTAATGCCTATTTTATTACTCTTTATTGGAGGTGCAAGTTGGGGGTTTTCTGATCAAAATGCACAATTACCTGCAGATGTTTCAGCCAATACTCCATTTGAAGTATTATTTTTAACAAGTGTTTTTGTTCTATTTTCTGCAACTTTAGGAGTGGTACTAATTGGATTTGATGGAATTAGTCGTAAAAAAAATTCTGGATTATTAGCAATTGAATTTTGCCAACCAACTAGTCGAACAATTCTTGGTTTCTCTCAATTATTTGGAGTTTGGTTAACTGTTGCAATTCCAACATTAATTATTTCATTATTTTCAATACTATTAATTTACAAACAAATGAATATGTTTCCAAGTGTAGGTGAAATAATTTTATTCATTTTTGCTACTTCATTGGTATTATTGTGGTATGCGTCCATTCAATTATTAGTTTCTAGCATTGCTAAAGATGTAGGTTCTGCAGTTACTTTGGGGGTTGGAACCTGGCTATTATTTACAATGATATGGTTACTTATTACGGCACTATTAGCAACTATACTAGGTGTTGATGCAACTAATACAGATAACGCTCAATTCGCATTATTTAGTTCAAAAATTGATATGTTTTCTCCTAATGGGTTATATCAACTATTATTAGAAGCAAAATTAGAAAACATTTCAAGAGAATTACCCATATGGCAATTAAGTATAGCAACAATTTGCTGGACTTTTATTCCATCTTCAATTTTCATATGGAGATTCAATAAATTGGACACATAAGCCAAATTTAGTGGATTTAGACCAAGACTATTATCAAAGGGCAGTAAAGTCCGCAAGTCATGGCAATGAATAGAAAATTGACATTGTACCGTTGGATGCCACTAATCTTGGTAGGAATAATGGTACTTTCTAGTGTTTCATTATTAACAGGAAATACTAGTGAATTAAAGAAAGAAAGTTTCGTTGAAAATACGGATGCAAGGCAAACGCCTGAAGATCAATTAGTAGCTGAGTGTGAAGGAATAACTTTTGAAGATATGTTTGTTTACACACATGCTATATTTGATATAACAATTAATGATGACTGGAAAAGTGCAGATGTGTGGGGCATAGGATGGGTTAATGGATCTGAAGCCGCAGAAGTAAGGAAAGATATTGATGAATTAATGTCCAATATTCCTGGAAATGATGCTACTAACCCACTAACTCCTAATGCTCAAGGCAATGACGGTAAATATTCTACAGATGAAAGAGATGCTCTTGAAGACGTAGGATCTGCTTGTGTGGAAAAAACTAGAGTTAGATTTGGATTAAATGATGTATTACACAGAGAAGATGGTGAATGGAATAATATGTCTTGGGTAGGAGATACATTACTTCTTTCTGATCAAGAAATTGGATGTGTTTTGAGTCAAGGTGGAGATCCTCAAGGGTGTGAAATTACTTCTGTGGAAGAAGAAGATCCAACATATGAAGATGGTTGTGATGGGAAAGGAGATAGTGACTGTCAATGGGTCGATGTAACAAGTCAAAGAGACTTTGTTCTCTGGGTTCATGGAACAACAACATTTGATAAAATTGATTATAATTCATTTACTCTTGCTGTAAATTCAACAAATATTAGTTCTGCAAGTTTGAAAGTAACAATGCCAACTACTCCTGAACCAATTAGGTTAGGTGAAACACAATCAAATCTGAATTGTGATGATGAATGGGATGATGAAGGAACTATCTATACTGCAGATTGCCAAAGTACATCAATTTTTGATAAAGAAACTAGTTCAAAAATGGTAAACGGAGGAAATAATTATCAGTTTGAAACTGAATTTTCTTATGATTTTGATTTATGGCCTGCTACACAACATGATTTCTTTGACTTTACTACTGCAGAGCCTGAGGACAATAACCCACCAGAATGGACTGATGGCGCACCCGCTGATGGAACAAAAATTCCATTTGTGAATAAAGCAAGTGAAGGAGAACAAATTATTTTTACAGCTGAACAAATTTCTTCATGGTATTATGATGACTATAGTGCTGCCCAAATTAATTGT